>NZ_JAAAPJ010000021.1 GCF_009909145.1 Corallococcus silvisoli | reverse complement strand
CCCCCTCTCAACGAGGTCATCACCGCGGGTGAGCAGCTTCAGGTGACTCCCGCGCTCGTCTCCTTCTTCGAGCGGCTCCCCGACTGCGTCCTCGAGAACCAGTACGGCCCCTCGGAGACCCACGCCGCCAGCGCATGGCGCGCATCCGGGACTCCCTCTTCCTGGCCCCCGCTGCCTCCCGTCGGAACGCCGCTGACCAACGTCCAGTGTTACGTCCTCGACGTGCGCGGCGGCCCCTGCCCTATCGGAGTCCCAGGGGAGCTGTTCATCGGCGGTGAAGGGCTCGCGCACGGCTACCACGCTCGCCCGGACCTGACCGCCGAACGCTTCATCCCCTCCCCCTTCAGCTCCACGCCGGGGGCTCGCCTCTACCGCACGGGCGACAAGGCGCGCTGGCTCGCGGATGGGCAACTGGAGTTCCTGGGCCGCCTCGACGGCCAGGTGAAGCTGCGCGGCTTCCGCGTCGAGCTGGGCGAAGTGGAAGCCGCCCTCCGCGCCCTCCCTGGCGTCCGCGACGTCGTCGCCCTTGTCCGCGAGGACACCCCGGGCTCCAGGCGACTCGTGGCCTACGTCGTCCACCCCGAAGCCTCCTTCTCACCCGAGGCGCTTCGCCACGCCCTCGCCCGGCGACTGCCCGAGTACATGCTGCCCTCCGCGCTCGTGCGCATGGACCTCCTCCCCCTCACCCCCAGCGGGAAGGTGAACCGCAACGGGCTGCCCGTACCGACGGAAGAAGCCATTCCCAGCACCACCTATGTGGCCCCGGTCTCCGCCGTGGAGAAGCTCATCGCGGACATCTGGGCGCCCTTGCTGGGCGTGGCGCGCGTGGGCACGCAGGACCACTTCTTCGAGCTGGGCGGTCACTCGCTGCTCGCGACCCAGGTGGCCTCCCGGCTGCGTGAATCGCTCCAGATGGAGTTGCCGGTGCGCATGCTCTTCGAGGCCCCAACGCTCGCGGAGCTGGCCGCGCGCATCGAAGCCCTGCGCCAGGAAGCCCGTCCCCGCCAGGCCCCGCCCCTGGTGCGGGTGGAGGCCGGCGAGTGCGCGCCCCAGTCATTCCCCCAGCAGCGACTGTGGTTCATCGACACGCTCACGCCCGGGGGGTTCGCGTTCAACTTCCCGCTGTTCATCCGGTGCAAGGGGCCGCTCGACGTGGCCGCGCTGGAGCGCTCGCTCTCGGCGCTCATCGACCGCCACGAAGCCCTGCGCACGGTGTTCGCGGAGGTGGACGGCCAGCCCGTGCAGCGCGTCCTGCCCGAAGTCCCCTTCACCCTCGCCTTCGAGCGGCTGGACGATACACCTCCCCAGGAACGTGACGCCGCCCTCCGCCAGCGGGCCGAAAAGCGCATGCGCCACGTCTTCAATCTGCGCACCGGGCCTCTGCTGACGGCGACGCTGGTGCGGCTGGACGCGGAGGATCACGCGCTGCTGCTGCTCATGCATCACATCATCACGGACGGCTGGTCAGCGGAGGTCCTGGGCCGCGAGCTGGGCGTGCTCTACGACGCGGCCACCCGAGGCCAGCCACCCCAACTGCCGCCCCTGCCCCTGCGGTACACGGACTACTCCAGCTGGCAGCGCGCGGCGTTGCAGGCGGACCTGCTCCGCGCGCAGCTCGCGTGGTGGAAGCAGCACCTGGATGGAGCCCCACACGCGCTGGAGCTCCCCACCGACCGGCCCCGTCCTCCCGTCCAGTCCCAGACGGGCGCGGCGTTCCTCATGCGCGTGCCCGCCGCGGTGGATGCGGCCGTGCGCGAGCTGTGCCACCAACAAGGCGTCACGTCGTTCATGGCACTGCTGGCGGGCTTCCAGGCCCTGCTGTCGCGCTACAGCGGACAGGAGGACGTGGTGGTCGGCTCGCCCATCTCCGGCCGGAACCACCGCGAGCTGGAGGGCCTCATCGGCTTCTTCGTCAACGCCCTGCCCCTACGCGTGGAGGTGTCTGGCGAGGAGGGCTTCCAGTCCCTCCTGGCCCGCGTGCGAGAGACCTGCCTGGGCGCGTACGCCCACCAGGAGCTGCCCTTCGAGCAGCTGGTGGACGCCCTCCAACCTCCCCGCGACCTGAGCCGCACGCCGGTGTTCCAGGCCGTGTTCGCGCTCTACAAGGACTTCCCCGCCATCCCCCTGCGCGGGCTGGAGACCGCGCCGGTGCCCTTCGAGCCAGGACTCGCGAAGCACGACCTCACGCTCTTCGTGCGCGAATCCGCCACCGGGCTGGTGACGCACTGGGAATACAACACCGCCCTCTTCGACGAGGCGACGGTGGAGCGCATGGCCGGGCACTACGTGCGCCTGCTGGAGCAGGTGACGCGAAGCCCGGAGCGTCCGCTCGCGTCGCTCCCGCTGCTCTCGCAGGTGGAGCGCCACCAGCTCCTGGTCTCATGGAACGACACCGCGCTCGACGTGCCCCGCGACATGAACGTCCCGACGCGCATCGCGGAGCAGGCGCGGCTCCGGCCCGACGCGCTCGCGCTGTCTGGCGACCGCCAACAGCTGTCTTTCGGAACGATGGAGGCGAAGGCGAACCAGCTCGCGCACCTGCTGCGCCAGGAGGGAGTGAGGCCGGAGACACGGGTCGCCCTGTGCATGGACCGCACGCCCGGTTACGTGTGGGGCGCGCTGGGCATCCTCAAGGCGGGCGGGGCCTACCTGCCCATGGACCTGGCGTGGCCCGAGGCGTGGTGGCGGCACGTGCTGGCGGACAGCGGGGCCCCCATCGTCATCACCCGACGGGCGTTCGCGCCCCGCTTCGAGGACAGTGGGGTGCGCGTGCTCTGCCTGGACTCGGAGCCCGCGCTGGAGACGCAGCCGGACACCGCGCCCGACGTGCCGCTGGACGCGCGAGCGCTCGCGTACGTCATCTACACGTCGGGCAGCACCGGCCGACCCAAGGGCGTGATGGTGACGCATGGGGCCCTGGACAACCTCGTCGCGGGATTCCACGCCGAAGCAGGGATCACTCCGGCGGACCGGTCCTCGGTGGTGATGGGGCTCGCGTTCGACGCGGCCGTCGTCGAACTCTGGCCGCCCCTCGCCCATGGCGCCAGCCTCCACCTGCCCCCGGAGGAGGTGCGCACGGAGCCAGCGCGGCTGGTGCGGTGGTTCGCGGAGGAGGGAATCACGCTCGCGCAACTGCCCACGCCCATGGCGGAGGCCGCGCTGGAGCAGCCCTGGCCCACGGGGATGCCCCTGCGCCGAGCGCACATCGGGGGTGACGTGCTGCACCGCCGTCCGGGGCCCTCCGTGCCTGGCCAATGGCTCAACTGCTACGGCCCCACGGAGAACACCGTCATCTCCACCTCCGGCGTCGTGGAGTCCGAAGCGCCGGACGGCGTGCTCCCCTCCATCGGCGGTCCGGTGCCCAACGTGCGGGCATACGTGCTGGATGGCGCGGGGCAACCCGTGCCCGCCGGGCTGTGGGGTGGGCTCGCGTTGGGTGGCGCCAGCATGGCGCGCGGCTACCTGGGCCAGCCCGCGCTCACAGCGGAGCGGTTCAGACCGGATCCGTTCTCGGGCGAGCCGGGCGCGCGCGTGTATCACACGGGCGATGTGGTGCGCTGGCTCGCGGACGGCACGCTGGAGTTCAGGGGCCGCGCCGATTCGCAGGTGAAGGTACGGGGCTTCCGCATCGAACTGGGCGAGGTGGAAGCGGCGCTGCTCGCCCAGCCGCAGGTGAAGGAGGCCGTGGCGAGCGTGCGTGAGGACGTGCCCGGGCAGCGGCGACTGGTCACGTACATGGTGCTCCGCGAAGGCGCCACGCTCGAGGTGGACACGCTGCGGGCCACCCTGCGCCGGTGGCTCGCGGAGCACGCGGTGCCCTCCGCCTTCGTGGTGCTGGAACGGATACCGCTCACCGTGAACGGCAAGGCGGACCGCAAGGCCCTCCCCGCGCCGGACATGCACCGGCCCGACCTGAGCGAGGGCTACCGCATCCCGGAGGCCGGGCTCGAGCAGACGCTGGCGACGCTGTGGGCGCAAGTGCTGGGCCTGGAGCGGGTGGGCGCGAGCGACAACTTCTTCGACCTGGGTGGCAACTCGCTCCTGCTCCAAGCCGTCCACGCGAAGCTCGCGCCCTGGGTGGGTCGCGAGGTCCCGCTGGTGACGCTCTTCCAGTACCCCACGGTGCGCGCCCTCGCAGGACACCTGTCATCGCCCACCGACGCACCGCCCGCCGCATCCGCGCCCGACGCGGGAGCCCAGCGAAGGGAGAACATGCGGCGAATGGCGCAGCGACGAGGGCGGCCCGGCGCTGGCTGAGCCGGGTCGTCCGCTCATGAGGTTTGAAGGAAGGGGAACCAGATCCCCCGCCAGGTGACCACGCCGATGTTGGGGAGGACATGGTTGTCTTCAAGCGTTCTCACATCCACGTCCTCGGTGATGCGCGCGAAGGGCGGCAGAGGTATCCCCGGGAAGAGCTGCTCCTGGATGAGCCCGCGGGCATCGTCCAAGGAATAGGCGGTCACGCCGCAGCCCATGCCCAGCCCCCGCTGGCTCACGACGGCCTCCTTGGGGAATTCGATCCAATAGCGATGGAGGAGCGCTGACATGAAGGCCCTCCTTCAGGGAAGCAATGCCGCGAGCCGGGCCCCCAGGCCCGCGGCGTTCTCGCCGGTGAGCATCGACAGGTGATCACCCGGCACCGTCTCCACCCGGACCACCGCCCCTGAGTCCAACCACTCGAGTTCCACATGTCTTGGCATGTGCTCGATGACGGTCGCCGCGCGGAAGAACTGAAGGGTGCCCCCCTCGAAGCGAGGCATCCGGTATTCGCGAAGGGCCGTCATGTTCGCCTCCCAGACCGTCACGTAGCGCCGCTGCTGCTCGGGATCCATGGCAGCCGGCTCCCCGGCGAGGCCCACACCGCCCGCCCGGGCCTTCTGGACATCGCCGGGCCCCGGCGTGTCGAGCATCGCGCACAGCGGCACCTCAAGGCCCTCCGCCATCAACCGGCGCGCCATTTCGTAGACGACCGCGCCACCGAACGACGCGCCCACGAGGAGATAGGGACCCGCTGGCTGCAACGCGCGCAGGCCCTCCAGGTAGGCGGTCGCCATCGCGTCGACGGACGTGTGCAGCGGCCCGTCCGCCTCCAGGCCCCGCGCCTCGAAGGCATACGCCGTCCGGTCCACGTCGATGGCCCGCGCGAGCTCGCGATAGAACACGGCCTGCCCCCCCGCCGCGTGCACGAAGAAGAGCGGGGGCCCGCGCGAGCCCTGCTGGAGCAACGCCACCCCCGGCGGCAGGGATGGGGCCTCCTCGCGCCCTCCCAGCTTCCGGGCCAACAACTCCACCGTGGGCGCGGTCAGCATCTCCTTCAGCGCGAGCTGCTGGCCGAAGCGCTCGGAGATCATCGCCAGCAGGCGGAGCGCGATCAGCGAGTCCCCGCCCAGCGCGAAGAAGTCATCGTGAATGCCCACGTCCTGGATCCGGAACACCTGCTGGAAGCACTCGACGAGCCTCCGCTCCGTCCCATCACGAGGCGCCACACGCTCACCGCGCCGGGGACCGCGCTCTCTCGGGGAAGCCCCCGGCGTCCGCGACCGGTTCGCCTGGACTGCCGGAGCAGGGCCCCCTGCCCCCGGGCGTCGCGCGTCCAGCGGGACATCGTTCAGGCTGTAGTGCTCGCGGTCGAAGCTGTAGGTCGGCAGCTCCACGCGCCGGCGCCGCTCGCCCTCCCGAAGGCGCTCCCAGTCCATATCCACGCCCGCGGCCCAGGCCTCGCCTTGCGCGGACAGGGCGCTCACGGGGGCATCCCCCTTCGTGGGCAGCGTGGCCAGCGCGGGCTGCGTCTTGCGCGCGGGGTGCTGCCGGGCCAGCGCGGTCAACGTCGTGCCGGGCCCCACTTCGATCAAGGCCCGGTCGCCCGACTCCAGCAGGCAGCCCAGCGCCTCCGAGAATCGGACCGTGTGCCGCAGGTGCCTGACCCAGTAGTCCGGCGACGTCGCCTCGCGCGCCTGCAACCACCGGCCGGTGAGGCTGGACACGACAGGCAGCGTGGGCTCGCGGAGCTTCACCCGGCCCACCTCGCGCGCGAAGTCCTCCAGGAACGGCTCCAGCATCGAGGAGTGCGCGGCACGCGAGTAGCGCACCCGCTTGTGCTCGATGCCCCGCGCCGTCAGCGTCCGTTCGGCGGCGTCCAGGGCCCGCAGCGGCCCGGAGAGGACACAGGTCTGCGGACCGTTGATGGCCGCCACCGACACGCCCGGGCCCACGAGCGCCTCCACCTGCTCCACCGGCGCGAGCACGGACAGCATGCCGCCCGCGGGCATCGCCTCCATCAGCTGGCCCCGGGCGACGACGAGCCCCAGCGCCTCCTCCAATGTGAACACCCCCGCGAGGCACGCGGCCACGTACTCGCCCAGCGAGTGCCCCAGCAGCGCCTGCGGCTTCACGCCCCACGACAGCCACAGCTGGGCGAGCGCCCAGTCGCACACGAACAACGCGGGCTGGGACCACCACGGCCGGTCCAGTTCGGCGGACGCGGCGTCGAACCGCTCGGGGCCCGCGAACATCACCTCCCGCGGGTCCCCACCCAGGGGACCGCGAAGCCACTCCGCGCAGGTATCGATGGCCACACGGAACGCGGGCTCGCGGAGGAAGGACTCGCCCATGTTCACCCGCTGCGCGCCGCCCCCCGGGAACAGGAAGGCCACCCCGCGCGACTCCCCCACCTCGAGGACGGTGCGCACCCGAGAGGACGCGTCCGCCCCCCGCGCCCCTTCCAGCAGCGCCGCGGCCTCCTCGGGCTGACCGGCCACGACGAAGCGACGCCAGGGGAAGCGCGCACGTCCCACCTGGAGCGTGTGCGCGGCATCCGCGAGCCAGCCGGGAGCCCCGCCCGGGCCCGCCTCCTCGCGCAGCCGCTCCGCGAGCGCCGCGGTCATCCGCTCCAGCGCCCCCTCCGTCTTCGCGGACAGCAGCAGCAGCTCCTCCCCACGCCTGGGCGGATCCGCCTCGGGGAGGGCGGGCGCCTCCTGCAACACCACGTGCGCGTTGGTGCCGCCAATCCCCAGCGCGGTCACTCCGGCGCGCAGCGGCCGGGGCCCGTCCCACGCACGCGGGCTCGACACGACCCGGAAGGGGCTCTCCTCCAGCTCCAGCATCGGATGCGGCGCCGTGAAGTTCAGCGTGGGCGGGAGCGTCCGGTGCTCCAGTGACAGCACCGTCTTGATGACTCCAGCCACGCCCGCGGCCGAGTCCAGGTGGCCGAAGTTGCTCTTCACCGCGCCCAGGCCGCAGGCCCCCCGGGGGGCACCCTGGAACGCCTGCTTGAGCGCCGCGACCTCGATGGGGTCTCCCAGCGCCGTCGCCGTCCCGTGCGCCTCCACGTAGGAGACCTCCGCGGGAGACACGCCCGCCACCGACAGGGCTTCCCGGATCACCTCCGCCTGCCCGTGGACCGACGGCGCCGCGAACCCCGTCTTCCCTCCACCGTCGTTGTTCACCGCCGTGCCGAGCACGATGGCGCGGATGGGGTCGCGGTCCGCCAGCGCGTCCGCCAGCCGCTTGAGCACCAGCACCGCCACGCCATTGCCCACCACCGTGCCCGCCGCATGCACGTCGAAAGGCCGACAGCGCCCCTCCGGCGACAGGATGCCGCCCTGCTGGGCACGGTGCGCCGCCACCTGCGGCGTCCGGATGGACGAGCCCCCCGCGAGCGCCATGTCGCACTCCCCCGCGAGCAGGGACTGACTGGCCAGATGCAGCGCCACGAGCGACGTGGAGCACGCCGACTGCACCGTCATCGCCGGGCCCGTCAGGTCCAGCTCGTACGAGACCCGCGTGGCCAGGAAGTCCCCCGACAGCCCCACTGACGAAACCAGCCCCGCGGAGACGTCCCGCCCCCCATAGGTCGTGAAGCCCGCCCCCGCGTACACCGCCACGCGCATGGGCCGGCCCCGAGGGCCGTACCCCGCGGACTCCATCGCGGCCCACGCGCACTCCAGGAACGCCCGGTGCTGGGGATCCGTCTGCTCCGCCTCGCTCCGGGAGTACCCGAAGAAGGCCGCGTCGAACCCCTCCGGATCCGCCACCTCCCCCGCCGCGGTGATCCACCCGTCCCCTTGCGGCAGTCCCGCCCGCGCGCGCCCCGCCGCGTCCAGCCGGGTGATGGACTCCACCCCACCCGCCAGGTTGCGCCAGAACTGGCGGGCGTCCTCCGCCCCTGGAAAGCGCAGGGCCAGCCCCACCACCGCCACCGCCATGGGCACGCCGTCCGCGCCCACCTCGTTCGCGTCGTCCATGCCCCCAAGCCTGCCAGGGAATTCCGGAAACATGGGGATGACGGAGACCTCTGGACGCGGTAATTCTTCTTTTCTCAGTTTTCGGCCAATCCGCCCGGGAAGAGGAGTCCGCCATGAGCACGCAGAGCGCATCCCCCACGCCGATGGAGGCGAGGCTGGCCGGCTACTGGCAGGAGCTGCTGGGCGTGGACGCGGTGCGTCCGGAGGACCACTTCCTGGAGGTGGGTGGCAACTCGCTGCTGGCGACGATGCTGGCCAACCGCATCGAGGACGACCTGGGGCTCCAGGTGGGGATGGTGGACCTGTTCAACACGCTGAGCGCGGTGGCGGCCGTCTGCGAGCGGCTCCAGCAGGAGTCCCCGGCCACCGGATGACCGGCGTGGCCGGGAGCCAACGGGCCGGGCGGGTGGACGGGGCTTGCCTCTTTTCCGCCTCCCCCCGGTTGGGCTAGCAGGGAGGCCATGCCCATCCTCGCCCTCGTCCGTCATGGTCAGTCCCTCTGGAACCACGAGAATCGCTTCACCGGCTTCGTGGACGTGCCCCTCACCGAGCAGGGCCGCGGCGAAGCCCGCAAGGCGGCCGACGCCCTGAAGGGCCTGAAGTTCGACGTCGCCTACACCTCCGCGCTCAGCCGCGCGCAGGAGACGCTGTCCATCCTGCTGGACACGCTGGGCCAGCGCCCGCCGGTCATCCGCGACGCGGCCCTCAACGAGCGCCACTACGGCGACCTCCAGGGCCTCAACAAGGCGGACGCGGCCAAGGAGTTCGGCGAGAAGCAGGTCCACGTCTGGCGCCGCTCCTTCGACGTGCCGCCCCCCAACGGCGAGTCCCTGGAGATGACCGCGAAGCGCGTGCTGCCCTTCTACGACCGCGCCATCGCGGGCGACCTGCGCCAGGGCAAGAACGTGCTCGTCGTGGCGCATGGCAACTCCAACCGCTCGCTGGTGATGCGCCTGGACAAGCTGTCCGGTGAGACGGTGGTGGGGCTGGAGCTGGCCACGGGCGTGCCCCTCGTCTACGAGATTGGCGCCGACGGGCAGGTCGTCTCCAAGCGCGGCGCGACGCCCTGACGCCTCCCGCCGGGGGTCCGGGGCCGGCAAGGATGCGTCAATGGGGGGTTGAATGCCTGGCCCTTCGTCCCGTCAGATGGGGCGAAGGACGAACACCCCCAAGGATGCACACCATGAAGGCCCTGACCCTCGCTGTCGCGCTGCTCACCTCCGCCGCATCGCTCGCCCAGACCGCGCCTCGCCCGGAGGACAGCGTCAACGCCGCGGCCTCCGAGCTGCGCCGCGCGCCGCCCCCCGGCCACTCGACGCCGCGCCCGGTGCCGCAGCCCTCGCGCAACCTGGCCATCATCGACCGCGAGCAGATGGAGCGCCGCATCGACCGGCTGGAGAACGCGCTGCGCGACGCGATGTCCCGCACGCGTGACAACAAGGGCCGCGAGGGCATCCGCGCCGCGATGGAGGAGCTGGACAAGCTGAGCGAGTACATCGACGACGCCGCGCCCTACGGCACGGGCCTGCCGCCGCCGGGCAACATCCCGCTCCCGCCGGCGCCGCCGCCCCCGCCGCGTCCCGTCGCGGAGGCGCAGTTCCGCAGCATCTCCCAGGCGATGATCCGCGAGTCCAGCTCGCGCGAGAAGCTGCGCATCCTCTCGCAGGTGGCGCCGAACGAGAACTTCCTCGTGTCGCACGTGCTGAGCCTGCTGGAGCAGTTCTCCTTCTCCAGCGACAAGCTGGAGGTGGTGCGCCTCATGCGGCCCACGCTGTTGGATCCGCAGAACGGCTACCAGCTGTACCAAGCGTTCGCGTTCTCCAGCGACAAGGCGAAGCTGCAGACCATCCTGGATAGCGGCGGGCGCTACTAGGCCTTCCGCCTCACCTGGAGAGCGCGGCCCAGATGGACCGCGCCTCCGGGGAATCCGCCGTACCGTGCATGCTCGCGATGACGTGGCCCCGAGCATCGAGCGCCAGGACATAGGGCGTATGGCTGGGAGCAAGGTCCAGCACCTTGCCCATGTCGCCGTTCTTGTCGAGCCAGGTGTCCTTCCAGTAGGCCCGGGGCACCTGCTCCTTCGCCTTGCCGCGCGCGGTGCCCTCGCTGACGAAGAACGGCAGATGGAGGGTGATGAGCGACTGGCGGTGCACGGACTTCGGCATCCGCCGGTCCGCTTCCGCGAACCACTGCCGCATCCCGGCGCCCGCGTCCTTGTCGGTGATGATGACCACCAGGGCGGGCTGCCCCTTCAGCTCGTCGCTCGCGTGCGGGCCGGAGGTCAGGTCGCGCGCGGAGAACTCCGGAAGGGGCGCTCCCCGCGCAGGCAGGGCGAACGCCGAGGGCGACGCCAGCAGCATCCCAGCCAGCCCTGCCGCCGTGATGAGGGGACGTCCCCGCCGCGAGAGTCTGGGATGGCATGACATGGCAGGAGAGATGTCCACGCGGGCGCCGGTTCCCTAGCGGCCAGAGTGCCTGGGCCCGTCAGGCCGCCTGCCTTCTTGGGGAATCCGCTAGGGTCGCTGCACCCCTTCCCCCGGGAGTCCCCATGCGAAGTGTCCCCCTCGCGCTGCTCCTGCTGCCCCTCACGGCCAGCGCCGCGCAGAAGAGCGTCTCCTCCGTGGACGGCCTCCAGGCCGCGCTCGCCACCGCGAAGGCCGGAGACGACATCGTCCTGGAGGACGGCACGTACACCGTCAACGCGAACCTGGGCTGCTCCGCGGAGGGGATCCAGGACCAGCCCATCACGGTGCGCGCGCGCAACCGCCACGCGGCGCTCGTCCGCTTCAACGCGGTGGAGGGGTTCAAGGTGTCGGGCCGGTACTGGACCTTCGACGGCCTCACGGTGGAGGGCATCTGCGCGCGCGACGAGGACTGCGAGCACGCCTTCCACGTCACCGGCCACGCGGAGGGGTTCGTCCTGCGCGACAGCCGCGTGCGCGACTTCAACGCGCAGCTCAAGGTGAACGCGGCGAAGAACGCCAGCGGCGTCTGGGAGATGCCCCACCGGGGCCTCATCGAACGCAATGAAATCCACGACACGCACGCGCGGGCGACCGCCACGCCGGTCACCAAGCTGAACATCGACACCGGTGACGACTGGGTGGTCCGCGACAACGACCTGCATGACTTCTCCAAGCAAGGCGGCATCGCCTATGGCGCCTTCATGAAGAGCGGCGGCAAGCGGGGCCTCTTCGAACGCAACCGCGTGGTGTGCGTGAAGGACTCGCCCGGGGGAGACACGCGCATCGGGCTGTCCTTCGGCGGAGGTGGCACGGCTCCGGAGTTCTGCGCGCCGGCCTTCGACGCGTCCGTGCCGTGCACGCCGGAGCACTCGGACGGAGTGCTGCGCAACAACATCGTCGCGAACTGCTCGGACGTCGCCATCTATCTGAACAAGGCCGCGAACACGCGGGTGCTGTTCAACACGTTCATTGGCACCACGGGCGTGGACTTCCGCTTCGCGGCCACCACGGGCGAGGCCCACGGCAACGTGCTGTCGTCCGCCATCCGCACCCGCGACGGCGCCAGCTTCACGGCGGGCACGAACCGGGCGAACGTGGACACCGCCACCTGGACGTCCTGGTACATGGCACCGCTCCAGGGGGACCTGACGCGAAAGGGCGACGTGTCCTCGCTGATCGGCGCGGGCACGAGGAACGCCCTGGTGACGGATGACTTCTGCGCGCGGCCCCGGCCCACGGTGGCCGCGTCCACGCTGGGCGCGCTGGAGCACTCGCTGGGGGACTGCACGACGGGCCCCGCCGACGCGGGCACCGGCGGTGATGCGGGCACCGGCGCGGATGCGGGCGTCTCGGACGCAGGCACTGGCGCGGACGCAGGCACGGCCGACGCGGGCACCGGCGCGGATGCGGGCGTCCCGGATGGAGGGACGGGGCCCGTGAAGGACCGGGAGGTCGAGGGCGGCTGCAGCACGAGCGCAGGTCTGCTGCTTCCCGCCCTGCTCATGCTCCTGCCGCTAGCCTCGCGTCGGCGCTCGCGTCCCACGCGTCAGTGACGCGGGGGCGGGCCCCACGCAGCCATGAGGACAGGCGCGGGCACCGGCCCCGCGAGGAGCCGGCCTCTTCACGCGCCCGTCACTGAAACGGGCGCTCAGAACGCGGTGGAGACGAACAGGCCCGGGCGGATGGCCAGGATGCCGCCCACGATGAACGCCAGCGACACCAGGGTGCCCACCAGCGGCAGCACGTAGCCCGGCGGCGTCCGGCGGCGGTTCGCGGACAGGGGCCCCTGGATGGCCCCCACCGCGAGCACCATCATCACGATGTGGCCGATGAGGGCCGGGTAGTACCCGCGCGTCACGAGCACCAGGATGCCCACCAGCATCTGCAACTGCACGAAGCCGGAGTAGGACGCGCCGATGATGCGCCCCACCTTGTCGAACGGCCGCTTCGTGGCGACCGCGAACGCGAAGTACGCGAGCGCGATGACGCCGGACAGCAGCACCAGGTAGCGAAGGCCCGAGTGGAGATGGAAGAAGAAGGTCATGGGCTGGAGGATCTAGCACCCGCGGGGTGGGACGCGACGTTTCACGCTACGACGGATCCGGCTTGGGCGTGCGTTTCGTGCTGGGGGGCAGGGGCGGCGCGGCGATGCGCTCCGTGGGCGGGAGCTCCCCGGTCAGGCTCTTCAGGAAGGCCACCAGGTCGTCCACCTCCCCGTCCTTCAGCGTGCGCCCCAGCTGGTAGCGGCCCATCAGGCGCACCATCGAGGGCAGGTCCTTCACGCTGCCGTCGTGCAGGTAGGGCGCGGTCTTCTCCACGTTGCGCAGGGTGGGCACGCGGAAGTAGCCCCGGTCGTCCTCGTTCTTCGTCGCGTCGAAGCGGCCCGCGTCGGTGAGGTTCGGATACGCCTCCACCAACCCCAGCTTCTGGAACGACGCGCCGCCCACCGCCGGGCCGTTGTGGCAGGTGGTGCAGCCGGTGGTGACGAAGGCCTCCAGGCCGCGCTGCTCCTGCGCGGTGAGGGCGGCGTGCTCGCCCGAGAGGAAGCGGTCGAAGCGCGAGGGCGTGGTGAGCGTGCGCTCGAAGGCGGCCAGGGCCCGGGCCGCGTGGGCCAGCGTCACCGGCCGGGCCTCCTTGGGGAAGGCGGCGCGGAAGCGCGCGGTGTACTCGGGCATGGAGGAGAGCGTGACCTCGACGCGCTTCGCGTCCGGCATGGCCATCTCCACCGGGTTCATCATCGGGCCTTCGGCCTGGGCCTCCAGCGTCGCGGCGCGGCCATCCCAGAACTGCGCGATGTGCCGGGCCGCGTTGTAGACGGTGGGCGAGTTGCGGCTGCCCTTCTGCCCCCGGTGGCCGTCCGACAGCGCCTTGTTGTCCACGCCGAAGGTGTCGAGCCCATGGCAGCTGTTGCAGGACACGTCGTGGTTCTTCGACAGCCGGGGCTCATGGAAGAGCATGCGCCCCAGGGCCACCTGCGCCTCGGTGTCCACGGGCAGCGGCGCTTCCCCGCGCGGCGCCTGGAAGAAGTGCGAGGCCAGCTTCGCCACCGCCGCGGCGTCCGGCGCCGCGGGCTTCACCGCGGGCGCCTCCGGCGCGGTCGGCGTCACGGGCGGGGCCTCGCGGGCTTCAGGAGCGCGCTCACAGCCGGGGAGCGGGCCCAGGCCCATGACGGAGAACGTGAGGCCAAGGAGCAGTCGATTTCGCAGCACGTGGGGAGCCTTCCGCGAGCGACACACAGCGGGGCGCACCGTACCAGCGCCCTGGCGGGTGGGCGCCGGGGCAAATCGCCGCACCCACCCTCCTGGCTTTCCCATTCCATCAGTCCAGCAACGCCTGCCCGGGCAGCGGCCCGGCGGACGGAGGGCGCTTCCCTGCGGAACACCCCTGGCGCCGCTACCCCTTGTCCATCACGGTGCCGGCGACGACAGGCCGGGCGCTCGGAGCGGCGCATCCGCCTGGAAGCGGTGCGCCTCGGAGGACGACGGATGCAGGACGACGACACGGGCGACAAGGGGCGCGAGGTGGAGGTGCTCGTCTGCCGCAAGTGCCTGACGAAGAGCGCCCGGGGTGGCGGTCAGGACCTGCCGCGCTGGCTCCAGGGCGAGCTGGCCGGGCGCGGACTCGGGGGACAGGTGCGCGTCATGCCCACCGGATGCATGAACCAGTGCCCGCGCGGGCAGGTCACCGTGCTCGTCTCCGACACCGATGATCCCGAAGGCCGCATGCTGCTCGTGGAGCCGCGCCTGCAGCGCGACCTGCTCCTGAAGTTCGTGGAGCGCCGCGCCCGTCCGGACGCGCCCGCGACCGCCGCGAGCGCTTCCGGCGACGCTGGGGGGCGGGGGCAGGAGCACCTCGGTGATGAAGCGGTCCACGAGGAACGCGGCCAGTAGCCCCGTGGCGGTGCCCGCCGTGTCCCACGCCAGGTCCTTCATGGAGAAGACCTTGCCGCGAGCGCGGTCGTACACCTCCTTGCCGACCCCCACGCCCAAGCCCAATCCCACGCCCGTGAGTGCCCGCGCGCCCGGCGAATCAAAGAGGACCGCGCCCGCGCCATAACCCACGCCCGTGACGGCCAGACACGCCGCGAAGTGCTTGGGCTTGTCACTGCCAAACCAGTCATCCCCTGACGCGGCATGGGCGGCAGGCGGGACGGCGAGGAGTCCGAGGGCGGCGGTGGCGAACGCGGTGCGAATGGACATGCATCCATCCTGTAGCATCCCCCGCGCGGGGTGCGACCTGGGCTGAGAGTGAAATCCGGGGTCTTTTCCGCGCCTGCCGACCCCCACGGTTGGTGCGTTTTGGAGACGAGGCCCGCGGGTGGGCTTATGCTCGGTGCCGCTTTGAACGGATTCGGCCCCGCGCTCAGCTTCCGGCAGACCCGGCACCCCGCGCTCGATGGCGCACGGGGTCTGGCGGTGCTCGCCATGGTGATGGGGCACACGCTGGATGCGCTGCTGGCGCCCGCGCTCCGCGACCACCCGTGGGTCCAGCAGTACTGGAAGCTGCGCGGCATCACCGCGCCGCTGTTCCTGCTGGTGAGCGGCTGGGCGGTGGTGATGGCGCTGGGCACGAAGCCGGGCGCGGCGAAGGACTCCTTCGGCCGCCGGTTCCGCCGGGCGCTCCTGCTGCTGTTCCTGGGCTACCTGCTGCACTGGCCGGGCTGGGGCGCGGTGCGCGACCTGGGCTTCTCCGACGCCATGCTGGGCAAGGTCTTCCAGTTCGACGCGCTCCAGTGCATTGGCGCGTCGCTGCTCCTGGGCGCCGTGGCGCTGGTCCTGACGCCGCACCAGGGCGCGCGGGCGCTGCTGCTGGGCGGACTGGCCGTGGGCATCCCGCTGGCGAGCGCCGTGCTGTGGCAGGCGGGCGCGCACCTCCCGGTGCCGGTGCAGCAGTTCATCGGCAATGGCGAGGGCAGCCGCTTCCCCTTCTTCCCCTGGGCGGGCTTCTTCTTCGCGGGCGCCTTCGCCGCCCACGGCCTGCACTTGTTGAAGCCGGGCCCGGCCCAGGGCTTCGCGCTGCTGGCGCTGGGTGGAGCGCTGCTGGGGGTCACCCACTGGGTCCCCGTCGAGTGGACGCCCACCAGCCCCACGATGGTGATGTACCGCGTGGCGCAGGGCCTGTTGGTGCTGGGGGCCGTGAACCTGCTGCCGCGGCGGCTGAGTGGCGCGCTGGCGCCGCTGGGGCGCCTGTCGCTGTGGATCTACGTGCTGCACCTGCCGGTGGTGTACGGCTGGGCGGACATCGCGGGCCTCTCGCAGCGCATCGGGCCCCGGCTGGGCATGGCGGCGGCGCTGGGCGTGTCCGTGGCCCTGCTGGCGGGCTGCTACCTCATCGCCCGGTTCGGGCGCTGGGTGCGCGAGCAGGCCCGGCCCTGGCGCTCCGGTTCGACGACGCTGGACGTCAGCAGCGCCCGCATGGGCCCGTAGGGCTCCGGCCTCAGCGCTCGGTGCCGGTGCGGGGCAGCTTCGCGGGCGGCTGGGTGGCGTTTCCACGGGCCACCAGCTCGCGCACCACGGACTCCAACGCGCTGATGCGCCGCCCGGCGCGGCCCCGGGCCCACGTCCCCACGCCCGGAGACTTGAGCAGCGCCACCGCCTGCTCCACGCCGCCCGCCTTGCCCTTGAGGGCCCGCGCCGCGGCGAGCCGCACGTTGCGCGCGGGCCTGCGCGACAGGCCCCCCGCCCAGAGCAGGTCCAGGGCGAACGTCGTCCACACCGTCAGCTCGTCCTCTGGCCGCAGGAACGCCTCGAAGCGCGCGAGCGCCTCCGCGCGCGGCTCACCGGCGAGCAGCGTCTCCTCCGGCAGCTCGACGTGCAGCGACGTGCTGTGCGCGAGCGGCTGCTCCGGCGCGATGACCGCCTCGAAGCGCTCCCCGGTGGTGAGGCGGCACGCGACCAGGTGCACCAGCTCCGGCGCGATGGCCGCCTCCAACGGGTGCGCGTTCGCCTCCGCGTAGAAGAGCACCAGCCGGTCCGCGGCCTCCGCCAGCGAGCGCAGCTCCAGCGGCGGCCGCCACTCGCTCTTGTAGAGCCGGCGTCGGCCGGGCCCCGTGCGCGACTCCTGCCGGTCCAGCTGCGTGTCCACCATGAACTCGAACGCCCCCAGCATGCGGTCGAAGTAGTCCGGCTTGCCCTCCAGCTGCCCCAGGATCTCCGCGACCGCCTCGATGGTGGAGACGCAGTGGTCGGCGGGCTCCGCGCGGATGCGGTAGTTGCTCGGGCGGCGCGGCACGAAGCCGATGCGCGGCAGCGCCGCGAGCACCGGGTTGCGCATCACCACCTTCTTCGCCTGCGGCCAGGTGCCATCCACGACGATGAGCGTCTCCGGCGGGTTCGCCTGGGCCTCCTCCACGGAGATGGCTTCCTCGCCGGGGAAGAGCACCGCGACGCGCTCCGGGCGGCGGGCCAGCTCCTCCAGCCGCGCGTGGCCGGTGAAGTCCACGCCCCGGTGCAGCTCCGAGTTGGGCAGCGACAGGTGGGCCATGCGCGCGGTGCCAATGGCCACGCGCCGCTCCCGGGGGTGCTGGAGGAACACCACGCGCGTGCGCGTCTGAAGCTGGGGGACGTGCGCGCAGTAGCACGCGCTCTCGGGACGCAGACACCGGATGCAGAAGGAACGCACGCCCGGCCCTTTATCACGGCCCCGCGGGGACGGGCCGGGAGCACGCGCCCCCCTCTCCTGGGGCCGCCCCCTCCCCTGCCCGCCCGGGAACGGCTAGATGGGGCCTACCGTGAACCTGCTCCTGCTCTTCGACGAGGACTTCCAGCCGGACGGCACCGCCCGGCTCACCGGGCGCCGCGCCCAGCACGCCCGCGAGGTCCTCAAGGCCGAAGCCGGCGAGTCCCTGCGCGTGGGCCGCCTGGACGGCCCCACCGGCGCGGGCGAGGTCCTGGAGAACGCCCCCGGCCTGCTCCACCTGCGCGTCACCCTGGACGAGGCCCCGCCCCCGCGCGCGGGCGTGGACCTGCTCCTGGCCATCCCCCGCCCCAAGGCGCTCAAGAAGGTGCTGCCCGCGGTGGCCTCCCTGGGCGTGGACCGGGTGGTGCTGGTGAACGCGGCCCGCGTGGAGAAGAGCTACTTCGACTCCAAGGTGCTCAACGAGGCCTTCGTGCGCGAGCTGCTCCACCAGGGTCTGGAGCAGGCCCGCGACACTCGCCCTCCCCAGGTGCTGGTGCGCGAGCGCTTCCGCCCCTTCGTCGAGGACGAGCTGGACACGGTCTTCGGCACGGAGGCCCTGCGCCTGCTGCCCCACCCTCCGGCCCGGCAGCCCCTCCAGGCCGCGGGCGTCGCGGGCGCCCGGCGCGTGGTGCTCGCCATTGGCCCGGACGGCGGCTGGGTGCCCTTCGAGGCCCAGCTGCTGGAGGCCCACGGCTTCCAGCCCTTCTCCCTGGGCCCCCGCATCCTGCGCGTGGAGACGGCGGTGCCCGTGCTCCTGGGTCAGGTGATGCTGCTCAAGGCGCCGGCGCCGTAGGAGCCCCGGGCGCAGGGGCCCCCTGCGCGCCGGGAGCCTCGTTCGCGGGCGCCGCCACCGCCGCCGGAGGCTGCGTCTTCTCCCACTCCTCCAGCGGCAGGGGCTCGATGACCTTGAGCGTGGACACGTCCACCTTCACGGGGCGCGGCTCCGTGCGCGTGTCGGCGGTGACGGTGAAGCCCAGGCGGTTGATTTCGTGCCCGTCCTCCGTCTCCAGCACGACGCGCCAGTCGCCCGGCTTGGGCGTGGTGCCCGGCTGCGCGTAGTAGCGGTAGCCGCCCTCCGTGCCGTTGCTGCTCACCGTGGCGAGGTAGCCATTGCCCAGCGCCGTCCAGCCCTTCTGCGGGTGGTCGAAGAACCAGCGCACGCGCACGCGGTACCGCTCGAAGCCCTTGGGCGCGAAGATGCGGAAGAAGTACACGGGCTGCTCGCCGGGCCGCACCGTGAAGTCCTGGTCGCCGTGGTGCCACGCCGTCCAGAACCGCCACCACGGCCGCGCCTCCGACGTCAGGTGATACACGCCCGGGGAGACGCGCTTCACCGCGTGGTAGATGCCGCTGTACTGCACCGCCAGCGGCACCGGCGGAATCACGCCCAGGAAGTAGCACCCCAGCAGCAGCGCCTGCACGCCGAAGCCGGGCACCGCCACCGTGCGCAGCAGCACCGCCGCGTCCGGGCGCCACCGCCGCAGCACGCGCAGGAGCCCGTAGACGCTCCCGCAGCCCATGGCCACGGAGAGCGTGAAGATCCACCACCCCACCCGGCCCAACAGCACCGGCAGGAGCGACGCGAAGTAGAGCGTCACGCACAGGCTGAAGAGGGCCACGCGGATGACGGGCCCCAGCTGCCGGAAGCGCGGCAGCTCGTTCGCCACCAGCAGCAGGAACATCCCCCCGAGGAACAGCAGGGACGTGATGCCCGAGGAGCTCTTGAACAGGAACAGCGTGAAGGCGCTCAGCAGGCTGCCCAGGAAGAAGTGCAGCGCGTCCTCGCGGAAGCGCCACACCTTCACCAGGAAGCGGGGCGGCTCCACGCCTTCGGGGTAGCGCTGCTCCAGCACCAGCAGGCCCGCGAGGATGGCCAGGTAGGCGAAGTTCTGCACCTCCGTGAGCGCATCGTCGATGGGGCTCAGCGTGAGGACGTCGTAGAGGAAGCCCGCGAAGAAGAAGAGGGCCATCTCCTGCCGCTCGTACTTCGCGCGGAACGCCTGCACCCGGTCCACCAGCGTGGGCGTCTTCTCCGTGGAGACCAGGTCGTCCGGGTCCGCCACCCCCGCCGTCGTGGCGACCGCGACGTTCGCCCCCGGCGGAAGCGGGCCCCCGGCTCCAGTGGCTGGCACTCCCGGCACTTCGGTGGACGCGTCCTGCGGCTTCGAATCAGGCGGTGTGACGGTGAGCACGGCGGCGGGGACCCCTCTTGGCGACCGCCGCCCATTCTACGCGGGGGACGGGGCCCGGGTCTTCCCCGGGCCTCGCGGCCCCCCGCTCGAGCCACGGGGCGCCTACTTGCCGCCGGCGGCGACCAGGTCCTGCAGCTCGCCGCGCTCGGCCAGCTCCATCAGGATGTCCGAGCCCCCCACGAACTTCCCGTGGATGTAGACCTGCGGAATCGTGGGCCAGTTGGAGTAGTCCTTGATGCCCTGGCGCACGGCGGGGTCCGCGAGCACGTCCACCGTGTGCACCGGCCCCAGCGGCTGCAGCAGCTGGAGGGCTCGCGCGGAGAAGCCGCACTGCGGGAACAGGGCATTGCCCTTCATGAAGAGGACGATGGGGTGGGACTTCACCGTGTCGTCGAACTGGGCCTTGAGGGTCGGATCCATGAAACGTTGCTCCTTCTTCAGCGGGGCCCGAGCTTCTTCCACTGCTCGGGCGAATAGGTCTTGAGCGCGAGCGCGTGCAGCTCTCCGGACTTCAACCACGGCTGCAGGGGCGCATAGACGAGCTGGTGCTGCTCCACCATCGTCTTGCCGGTGAAGGCCGGGGAGACGACGCGCGCCTCGAAGTGGTCCCCCGTCCCCGTGGTGTCGTTCAACTCCACCTCGGAGCCCGGCAGGGCATCGAGGAGGTAACGGCGAAGCGTCTCGGCGTCGAGCATCAGTTCATCCCTTTCCCCATCACCAACATGGCCGGGTCCACCCCCAGGCCGCGCAGGGTGGCATCCCACAGCTTGGCCGGGTCGTGTCCCAGCACCGCGTCCGCGGTGGCGTCGGCATACAGCCACGAACCGGCGGCGATCTCATTCTCCAACTGCTTGGGCCCCCAGCCCGCGTAGCCCAGGCAGAAGCGCACCCGAGGGCTCGCCCGCTGCAACAGGGGCCCCAGCGCGTCCAGGGTGACGCTCAGGTACAGGCCGGGCAGGACCGGGTGCTTCTCCGGCACGGTGTCGTCGTCATGCAGGACGAAGCCCCGCTGGGGCTCCACCGGGCCGCCCACGAACACCGGCTGCGACACGCGCTCCGTCGAGATGTCCATCGACTGACCGCGCGCCAGCTCACCCAGCGTCAGGGGCGCTCCCCGATTCACGACGAGCCCCATGGAGCCCGTCTCCCCGTGTTCGATCATCAGGATGACCGACCGGTAGAAGTTCGGGTCTCCAAGCTGGGGCATGGCCAGCAGGAAGCCGGAAGCGAGGTTCTTCACGCAGGGGAGCATCGGCCGTCCGGCGGGGGTGTGCAACCGGAACCCGCTCCCCTGCCGACTTCAGTGCCAGCTGTGGTGCTTGGACTTGAGCGCCTTGGCCAGCCGCTCCGGATCCAACGGCTTGCCGATGAAGAGGTCCGCGCCCAGGCCCTTGCACTTGCGCGCGGTGGCCGCGTCGCTCATGGCGCTCACGCCGATGAGGACCGCCTGCGGGAAGCGCTCCCGCAGCCGGGACATGAGCGTGGTGCCGCTGCGGCCGGGCAGGAACACGTCCACGATGGCCGCGTCCATGCGCTTGTTGCGCACGGCGAACTCGGCCTCCTCGGCGCTGCCCACGGGCATGGCCTGGTAGCCCCAGCCGCTCACCAGCTCCACCAGGAACTCGCGGTGGGCGGCGTCGTCCTCCACCACCAGCACCGAACCCCGAACGGTCTCCTTGCGCAGACCGTCGTCGCGCGGACGCTCATCACGGGCAGGGGCAAGGGGGATTTCTTCCGTCGGGAGGGACATGGTGTTCACCAGGGGGTAATGGGTTTCCGTCCGTGGGAAACCTTTGCCCCAATGTGCGGCATTCCTCACACTTGGCGACGGGTACCTCCCCCCAACGCCTGGGAAGCGAGCGAGGCGCCGAGCACGAGCAGGACCAGCAGCCCCCAGGCGGGAATCACCACGCGCCCCCCGCCCTCGTAGATGAGCGCCGCGTAGGACGTGCCCAGGTAGCGGCCCAGCGACATGGGCTCCATGCGGGCGATGCCGAAGAAGCTCACCGTGGACTCGGTGAGGATGGCGTTGGGCAGGCGGCTGAGGAAGACCGCCAGCACGAACGGCCGCAGCATGGGCCACAGGTGCACGCGCAGGACGTGCGGCCCACCGCCGCCCAGGGCCCGCGCGGCGGCGACGTACTCCTGGCCCTCCAGCGTGGCCAGGCGGTCGCGGAACATGCGTGCGGGGCCCGCCCAGCCCACCAGGGCCAGCGACGTCACCATCAAGCCGAAGGGGCCCAGGCCGCCGCCCATGCCCGCGTCCATCAGCGACTGGCCGGCGAGCTGGAGCACCATCACCACGAGCACGTCCGGCAGGGCGAAGACGGCATCCACGGCGCGCAGGAGGACCTGCTCCGTCACGCCGCCGGACAGCCGCGCGAGCGCCGCGACGCCAAGCCCCAACACGGTGGACAGGGCACCAGCTGCGAGCCCCACCGCCAGGGACACCCACAGGCCGCCGAAGGCCAGCTCGCACACGCTGCGGTCCGGGCGGTTCAGGTCCCAGCCGAGCGGGCAGGTGTGCGCGAGGGCTTCGGGGAACAGGCGGCCGGCCACCAGGCTCAAGGCGCCCAGGCCCACGAGGAGGAGCAGGCCCACCCAGGCGCGAAGCGGGATGCGGTTCACGCGCGGGCCTCCCGGGCGCGCGGATCCACGAGCACGCGAAGCAGCTCCACCGTGAGGCTCACGGCGACGAGCACGGTGGCGAAGGTGGTGGTGGACACGACGACGACGGCGACCTGCTTGTTGAGGACGGCGAGCACGTAGAGCTGGCCGAAGTAAGGCAGGCCGAAGACGCGCTCCGCGGCGAACGAGCCCGCGAGCAGCGCGGTGGCGACCGGGGTCACGGCGTCCAGGAGCGCCGGCCACACGTTGGGGAGGACGTGGCGGCGCAGCACCGTGCCGGGGTCCAGGCCCTTGCTGAGCGCGGTGCGCACGTAGTCGCGCGACAGCTCCGTCTCCAGCGCGTCGCCCACGAGCGTGCCCAGGAAGGTCCCGGGCCAGATGGCGATGACGACCGCCGCGCAGAGCTCTGGCAGCAGGTGGCCGCGCTCCACCACGGAAGGGGCCAGCAGCAGCGCGGGGATGAACACCGGAGTCCCGAACGCGATGGCCGGAAGCGCGTCGCCCAGCACGGCCCACCGCCCGCGCCGCCAGCGGGTGCGCAGGAGCGCGAAGCCCAGCGCCCACGCGAGCGCCAGGGGCAGCGCGACCAGGCCCACGCCGACGCTGCCGGAGAGCTTCTGCAGGAGCTCATCCCCGGTGATGCCCTGAGCGCTGGTGCCCAGCCGCTCCCCCGCGAAGAGCTTCTGCCAGGGGCGGAGGATCCCGAACGGCTCCCCGATGCCCAGGTCGCGCTGATACGACGCCGCCAGCTCCGGAGACACCTGCCGTTTGGTGTCGCTCTCCGTGGTGAGCGGCAGCGCGGCCATGAGGAAGTACGAGGCCACCGCCACCACCGGCACGAGCACGAGCTGCCGCGCGAGGCGCGTCGCGATGAGGCGCATGCGCTAGCCCCCCCGCCTTGAGGTCCGAGCCAGACACGAGCGCCACGGCTCGAACGAGCGAAGGCCCTTGTCGCCCAGGGGCCACCGCATCGCCACGGCCGGCCCCATCAACGGCTCCGGACGCGAACACGAAGTCCCGGGCACGCGCCGAGGCCGCCCGGCCTGCAGGTCCATGACGCGCGGGCACAAGCGCTCACATGAAGTGTCCCGGCCCACGGACACCCGCGGCCGAGACAGCTCCGAGCGCCAGGGCTCCGAACGGCGCGCTCGCACGGCACGCCTCGGCGGGCGCCTGTCGGGCGAGCCTACGGGCAGGGCCGAGCGAGTCCCGAGCATCAGCCAAGGCGCCTCGGCGCCCAAACACCCGGCTCGCATCGAGGCATCCGTGCTCAGCGTGCGCATCCGCTACTTCCCTTCCGCCTGGGCCATGGGCGCCTCATCCGGCCCCAGCCGCAGGGCGCGCAGCGCGAGGAAGTTGAACGGATCCACGTCCAGGCCATGCAGCCGCGCCCGCGCCCGGAAGTAGCGGTCCGGGTGGTACAGCGGTGCGATGACGGCCTGTTCGCCCACCAGCAGCTCCTGCGCCTGCGTGTACAGCGCGCGCGCGTGCGCGGGGTCCGCGTCGCCGTCCGCCTCCTCCAGCAGCTGCTCGAAGCGGCGCATCGGCTCGCCCGCGCCCTGCGTCTCCCAGCCCGTCTGGTGATTGCCCTGCCGCTCGAAGAGCGTGAAGAACGTGTTCGGGTGCGCGTAGTCCGCGCCCAGCCGGCGCAGGTACAGGTCATAGGCGCGCGCCCCTTGCGGCGTCCGTCGAGCCACCTCCGCGGAGAAGTCCGAGCGCGCATCCACCACCACCTGAACGCCCACCCGCGCCAGCTGCGCCGCGATGCGCTCCGCCAGCGCCTCCTCCGGCACGAACGAATCCCCCGCCTTCACCACCAGCCGCAGCGGCCGGTCCAGGCCCGTCACCCCCTCCAGCTCCGCCTTCGCCCGCTCCGGCTCGTAGCGCGGCAGCCGGGCGGCCTGCTCGGGCGAGGCCGAGTCCGGGAGCTCCGGCGGCAGCAGCACGTTCGTCGCGCGCGCCGCGGGCAGCAGCCCCGCGAGCAGCGCCTCCCGGTCCAACGCCCGCGCCAGGGCCCGGCGCACCTCCGGCCGGTCCAACGGCGGACGCTCGGTGTTGAAGCCCAGGAAGTACGTGGACAGCAGGGGCTCGCGCTTCAGGTCCGCCGCGCGCATCCCGCGCAGCGCCGCCGCGCTGTCCACGAAGACGAAGTCCACGCGGCCCCGCTCGTACAGCGCGGGGCCGATCTCCGACTTCATCAGCGTCAGCACCGGGGCCGGCGTCTCCCCGGGCTCCAGGGGGGGCGCGAACGCGCTGCGCGGGTTGTAGACGAGCCGCACGCGCTCTCCCGCGCGGTCCCACCGCTCGACGCGGTACGGGCCCACGGCCAGCGGACGCCCATCGCGAGGCCGGTCGAAGTAGTCGCGCACCGCCTCGTCGGACCTGCCCTCCAGGTCCGCCGAGGGCGCCGGGAAGAACAGGTACACGTTCGCGAGCCGCGCCAGGAAGTAGCTGCGGGGCCGCGCCAGCGTCACCCGCAGCGTCCGCGCATCCACCGCCTCCACGCCCACCCGCGCCAGCGCGGCCTTCACCTCCGCCTCCGGTGCCCCCCGCTCCAGCAGCGCGAGCACCGCCTCCGCGCCCTCCAGGTCCGCCATCTCCCCGCGCTCGCGGCCCCGCAGCGCCCGGTGCCAGCCGAAGACGAAGTCGCGCGCCGTCACGGGAGCGCCGTCCGACCACGTCACGTCGGGGCGCAGGTGGAAGGTGTACACATCGTGGCCAGCGGCATCCGCCTCGCGCTCCCACCGCTCCGCCAGCCCGGGTTGCACGGAGTGGTCCGCGCCCAGCGTGGTGAGCCCCTTCTGCGTGGCGAGCATCACCGGGTAGTTCACCCAGCTCATCGGATCCGAATGGCTCCAATCGAGCGTGGTGGGCATCGCCGGCACCACCACCTTCACGCCCGGCTCCGGCTGGAAGCCGCAGGGCCCGCAGGCCGCGACCATCACCAGCACCAGGGAGGACGAAAGGATTCGCGCGCGGGGAGCCACTGCCCGCGTTGTACCCCAGGCACGGTCCGAAAATAGAGAAGCCAGGAGACCGGCGACTCCTGGTCGGCCGGCATCCTGGCTTGAACCCCACGCATCCCGGCCCCCTGGAAGGGCCCGGGGCTCAGGCCGTCATCAGGCCGGCGCGGAAGGCGTGGACACCGTCTCCGACACGGACAGCCCCGTCTTCAGGTTGTCCCCGGCGCCCTTGCGGCCGAACTCCTCCGGCTTCTCCAGGAGCAGCGCCTCGCGAAGCACGTCGTCCACGAACTCCACCGGGACGATGCGCAGCGCCTTGCGGATCTTCAGCGGGATGTCCTTCAGGTCCTTCTTGTTCGCCTTCGGGATGAGGACCGTCTTGATGCCCGCGCGGTGCGCCGCCAGCGTCTTCTCCTTCAGGCCGCCAATGGGCAGCACGCGGCCGCGCAGCGTGATTTCACCCGTCATCGCCACATCCCGGCGGACCGGCACGCGCGTGAGCGCGCTCACCAGCGCCGTGGCCATGGTGACGCCCGCGGACGGACCGTCCTTGGGGATGGCGCCCTCCGGCAGGTGGACGTGGATGTCGTAGTTCTCGAACACCTTGCGGTCGATGCCGAAGCGCTCCGCGCGGCTGCGCACGTAGGACATGGCGGCCTGCGCCGACTCCTGCATCACCTCGCCCAGCTTGCCGGTGATGATGAGCTTGCCCTTGCCCGGCATGGACGTGGCTTCCGTGGTGAGGATCTCGCCGCCCAGCTCCGTCCACGCGAGGCCGGTGACGATGCCCACCTGGTCCTCGCGCTCCGCCACGCCGTAGCGGAAGCGGGGCGTGCCCAGGAACTTCATCGCCTGCTTGCGGTCCACCTCGATGAGGTCCCGCTTGCCGTTCTTGAGCACGTCGCGGGCGATCTTCCGGAACACGCCGCCAATCTCGCGCTCCAGCGAGCGCACGCCCGACTCGCGCGTGTACCGGTGCACGATGGTCTTCAGCGCGTCATTGGTGATGTCGATCTTCAGGTCCGCGAGGCCGTTGGCCTCCTGCTCCTTCGGGATCAGGTAGCGCCGCGCGATGGAGAGCTTCTCCGGCTCGGTGTACCCCGCGATGCGGATGACCTCCATGCGGTCCTGCAGCGGACCGGGGATGTTGTGCATCGTGTTCGCGGTGCAGATGAACATCACCTTGGACAGGTCGTAGTCCAGGTCCAGGTAGTGGTCGTTGAAGTTGTGGTTCTGCTCCGGATCCAGCACCTCCAGCAGCGCCGCGCTCGGGTCGCCACGGAAGTCCGTGGACATCTTGTCGATCTCATCCAGGAGGAACACGGGGTTGTTGCTGCCCGCCTTCTTCAGGGACTGGATGAGCTTGCCCGGCATCGCGCCGATGTACGTGCGGCGGTGGCCGCGGATCTCCGCCTCGTCGCGCACGCCGCCCAGGGACAGGCGCACGAACTTGCGGCCCGTGGCCCGCGCGATGCTGCGCGCCAGCGACGTCTTGCCCACGCCCGGCGGCCCCACGAAGCACAGCACGGGGCCCTTCAGCTTCTTCACCAGCTGCTGCACGGCCAGGTACTCGAGGATGCGCTCCTTCGGCTTCTTCAGGCCGTAGTGGTCCTCGTTGAGCACCCGCTCCGCTTCGGTGACGTCCAGCCGGTCCTGGGTCTCGTCGTACCAGGGCAGGCTGATGATCCAGTCGATGTAGTTGCGGACGACCGTGGCCTCGGCGCTCATCGGGCTCATCATCCGGAGCTTCTTCAGCTCCTTCTTGACCTTGAGCGTGGCCTCCTTGCTCATCCGCTTGTTCTTCAGCTTCTCTTCAATCTCCTGGATCTCGTTCTTGAACTCGTCGCGCTCACCCAGCTCCTTCTGAATGGCCTGCATCTGCTCATTCAGGTAGTACTCCTTCTGGGTCTTCTCCATCTGCTTCTTGACGCGCGTGCGGATCTTCTTCTCCACCTGGAGGATCTCGATCTCGCCCTGCATCAGCTCGTAGAGCTTCTCCAGCCGCTTGGCCGGGGACTCCGTCTCCAGCAGCGCCTGCTTGTCGTTCAGCTTCAGCGACAGGTGCGCGACGATGGTGTCCGCCAGGCGCGCCGGGTCGTCGATGCTGGCGACCTGCATCAGCATCTCCGGCGGGATGCGCTTGTTGAGCTTCACGAAGGCTTCGAAGACGGAGTGGACGGAGCGCACCAGCGCCTCCAGCTCCACGCTCTTCTCCAGCTGCTCTTCGACTTCATCCACCTCCACCATGAAGAAGGCGTCGTTCGGGTGGAACTTCTTCACCTTCGCGCGGCGCACGCCCTCCACCAGCACCTTCATCGTGCCGTCGGGGAGGGGCAGCAGCTGGATGAGGTGCCCGATGGTGCCGAAGTGGAAGATGTCGTCGGGCGAGGGGTCGTTCGTCTTGGCCTTCTTCTGCGCGGCCAGCAGGATGACGGCCTTGTCATCCGGACCCTTGTGGGCCATCGCGTCCTTCAGGGCCGCGATGGACTTCTCCCGGCCGACGAACAGCGGCACCACCATGTGCGGGAACACGATGATGTCCCGAAGGGGCAAGAGCGGGATGGTGAGTCCCCGCTTCTGGGCTTCCTTCTTGTCGTCACGTCCGAAGAACATGTATCCGCCACCCGCTGGCCTGCCAGACAGACAGGCCCTTCAAGAGTTGCCCGCATGCCCGCCGAACGCGCATGCAGGGTGAAATACCGCTCTATAACACGCCGGTCACAGGCCCCGTTCCCGTCACAAGATTGGGGGTCCGCACCCTGCCTTCAAGGGAACACCGAGAGGCGGAACTGTGTCCTGCCTGGATTCTAGCGGCTCTCGGCCGCCACCCCGGCGTCCGGCCGGGCCACGCCCAGCACCTGGAAGAGGAAGGCGTACATGTCCGCGCTGGACTCGATGGCCTTCGCCACCTGGTCCGCCCCGCCGTGGCCCGCGTTCGCTTCGATGCGTAGCAATGCCGGGGATGGATTGCCCTTCGCGTTCTGCACTTCCGCCACGAACTTGCGCGCGTGCATGGGGTCCACGCGGTCGTCGTGGTCGGAGCCCATCATCAGCAGGGCTGGATACTTCACGTCCTGCCGCACGTGGTGGTAGGGCGAATAGGCGTACAGGGTCTTGAACTGCCCGGCGTCCTCCGCCGATCCGTACTCCGGCACCCACGTCCGCCCGCTCCCGAACAGGTGGTAGCGCACCATGTCCAGAAGCGGCACCCCGCAGACCACCGCGCCGTACAGCTCGGGGTGCTGGGTCATCGCCGCGCCCACCAACAGGCCGCCGTTGCTGCCGCCGTAGATGGCCAGCTTCGACGCCTGCGTGTACTTCTCCTGGGCCAGGAACTGGGCCGCCCCGGCGAAGTCGTCGAAGACGTTCTGCTTGTTCGCGCCCCGGCCCGCCTCGTGCCACGCGGTGCCGTACTCACCGCCGCCGCGCAGGTTGGCCACCGCGTAGATGCCGCCTGAGTCCAGCCACGGCAGGATGCTGGCGCGGAAGGTGGGCTGCATGCTGACGAAGAAGCCTCCGTACCCGTACAGCAGCGTGGGCGCCGTCCCGTCCTTCTTCAGGCCCTTCTTGTAGACGAGGAACATGGGCACCCGGGTGCCGTCCTTCGACGCGTAGAAGACCTGCTCCACCTGGTACGCGTCCGGGTCCATGGGCACTTCCACCTTCGCCCACAGGTCCACCTTCCCGCCCTTCACGGACGTCCGGTACACCTGCCGGGGCGTGGTGAAGGAGCTGAAGGCGAAGTAGGCGTCGTCCTGGTCCTCCAGGCCCGCCAGGTTGGACGCGGCGCCCACGCCCGGCAGCTGCACGGTGCGCACCGGCTTGCCCTCCAGCGTGGCGATCCGCAGCTCCGTGGCCGCGTCCTTCAGGTACTCCAGCGCCAGGTGGCCGCCCACCAGCGACACGCTCTCCAGCGCCGCCTGGGGGTCCTCCGGCACCAGCTCCTTCCAGTTCGCGCGCTCCGGCTTCTTCGGGTCCACGCCGAAGACGCGCTGGCGCGGGGCGCCCTCGTCGGTGACGACGTAGAAGCGGTCCTTCCAGGGGATGACGTTGTACTTGGCGCCCTTGCCCTTCACGAGCAGCCGCCAGTCCTTCTCCCCCGGGTGCTTCCAGTAGACGTCGTTCTCGCTCCAGCCGCGCAGGATGGAGACGAACAGGTACTTGCCGTCCCGCGACAGGTCGCCCTGGAGGAACGTGGACGGGTCACCGGTGCGCTCGTGCACCACCGCGTCGCGCTTCGGGTCCTGCCCCAGCACGTGGAACTTGAGCGTGGTGTAGCCGGGGCGCGCGTCCACCGGGATGGAGGCGTCCGTGGGCAGCCACTCGTAGTAGAAGCCCTTGCCGTCCGGCGTCCAGTGCGGCTGGGCGTACTTGGCGCCCTCGATGACGTCCACCTTGGACCACTCACCGGTGGCCACGTCCATCACGTGCAGGACGGCCTCGTCCGCGGCGTTGGGCCGCTGCGCGAAGGCCACGCGCTTGCCGTCCCAGGAGGGCGCCCACGTGCCCAGGGACACCGTGCCGTCCTTGCTCCAGGTGTTCGGATCCAGCAGCACCTTCTCCGGACCGGCCTCGCCCTGCTTCCAGTAGACGATGGCCTTCTCCTTGTCCTTGTGCGTGCGCATGAAGAAGTAGCGCTCGCCCCGGCGCGCGGGCGCCGACACGGAGTCCACGTAGAACAGCTCCTTGAAGCGTTTGGCGAGCGCGTCCCGGCCCGGCATCGCCTCCAGCGCGGTGCGCGTGAAGCCGTCCTGCGCCTTCATCCAGGCCTGGACCTCGGGGGACTTCTCGTCCTCCAGCCAGCGGTACGGGTCCGCCACCTGCTGTCCGTGCAGCGTGTCCACCACCGCTTCGGAACGGGTCGCCGGGTAGGCCATGCGGGAAGGGCCCTCCTGGGCCGGAGCGCTGTCACCCGCCGCGGACCGGGCCCCCGAGGACGCGGACGCGGGCACCTCTTCGCGCGTGGCGTCCTTCGAGGAGACACAGGCCACAAGTGACAACAGGGCGGGCATGAGGAGCTTTCTCATGGGGGACAGCAGATACAAGAAGGCCCCGCCCCCGGCCCGGAAAAAATCGCGGCCCGCTCCCACGCCTGGGCTGCCCCGCGAAGACGAGGGGCGCGCCCGGGTCCGCGACCCGTGTCGCGGCGCCCATGACGCGCCCCGTCATGCCCGATGAGGCTCCGGCGTTACGCCGATTCCTTCTTGGGCTCCGGCGTCTCCTTGTTGTCCTGGGAGTGCAGCACGACGGGCTCGCTCTTCTTGAGGATGACCTCCTCGGAGATGAGCACCTCGCGGGCCGTCTTGCGGGACGGGATTTCGTACATCACGTCCAGCATGGCCGTCTCCAGGATGGAGCGCAGACCGCGCGCGCCGGCCTTGCGGCGGATGGCCTCCGACGCGATGGCCTTCAGCGCGCCGTCGGTGAACTTCAGCGACACGCCGTCCAGCTCGAAGAGCTTGCGGTACTGCTTGGTGAGCGCGTTCTTGGGCTCGCCCAGGATGTTCACGAGCGCGCCTTCGTCCAGCTCCTCCAGCGCGGTGATGATGGGCAGACGGCCGATGAACTCCGGAATCATGCCGAACTTGAGCAGGTCCTCCGGCTCCACGTGCTTGAGCAGCTCGCTCAGGTTGCGCTGCTTGCGCGATTGGATCTCCGCTCCGAAGCCCAGGCTGCGCCCGCCCAGGCGCCGCTCGATGACCTGCTCCAGGCCGCCGAAGGCGCCGCCGCAGATGAAGAGGATGTTGGTGGTGTCCACCTGCAGGAACTCCTGCTGGGGGTGCTTGCGGCCGCCCTTGGGCGGGACATTGGCCACCGTGCCTTCGATGATCTTCAGGAGCGCCTGCTGCACGCCCTCGCCGCTCACGTCACGGGTGATGGAGGGGTTCTCCGACTTGCGGGCGATCTTGTCGATTTCGTCGATGTAGACGATGCCCCGCTGCGCGCGCTCGATGTCGTGGTCGGCCGCCTGGAGCAGGTTGACGATGATGTTCTCCACGTCCTCGCCCACGTAGCCGGCCTCCGTGAGGCACGTGGCGTCCGCGATGGTGAAGGGGACATTGAGGATGCGCGCGAGCGTCTGGGCCAGCAGCGTCTTGCCGGAGCCCGTGGGGCCGAGGAGCAGGATGTTGCTCTTCTGCAGCTCCACGTCGTCCATGGCGACCTTGGACTCGATGCGCTTGTAGTGGTTGTGCACCGCCACCGACAGCGTCTTCTTCGCCCGCTCCTGGCCCACCACGTACTCATCCAGCACGGCCTTGATTTCGGAGGGCCGGGGGATGCGCAGCTTGGTGTCCTTGGTCTCCTCGCGGTCGATCTCCTCCGCGATGATGTCGTTGCACAGCCCGATGCACTCGTCGCAGATGTAGACCGTCGGGCCCGCGATGAGCTTCTTGACCTCCTTCTGCGACTTTCCGCAGAAGGAGCAGCAGAGGGTCTGGTTGTCTCGCTTCTCCACGTTCTTACCCGCCATGAAATCCCTCGCTGCGCCTGAAAGGCCCCAACCCGCTTCGCGTCCGGTCCCCTGCTCTCGCCAATCTAGTCAGCCCCCATCCGGAACGTCCACGCACCTTCGGGGTACTTAACAAGGCGAAAATGCCGGCGACGACAGAAACGAGAAGGCCGGAGGCGCGGGAGAGAGTCCCAGCACCCCCGGCCACCGGCCGAGTCCCTGCCACCCCGGTCCGTTGGGTTTTCCCGCTGTCTACTTCTTCTCTTCCGCCTTCACGCCCACGACCTTCCGGGGGTCCTGGATGGCGTCGATGATGCCGTACGCCTTCGCCTCCGTGGCGCCCATGAAGTAGTCGCGGTCCGTGTCCTTCTCCACGCGCTCGATCGTCTGCCCGGTGTGCTTGACGATGAGCTCGTTGAGCTTGGCCTTCATCCGGAGGATTTCGCGGGCCTGGATTTCGATGTCCGTCGCCTGGCCGCGCGCGCCGCCCAGGGGCTGGTGGATCATGATGCGGCTGGACGGCAGCGAGTAGCGCTTGCCCTTCGCCCCGGCCAGCAGCAGCACGGCACCCATGGAGGCCGCCTGCCCCACGCAGATGGTGGACACAGGCGCCTTGACGTACTGCATCGTGTCGTAGATGGCGAGCCCCGCCGTCACGGACCCACCCGGCGAGTTGATGTACAGGTTGATGTCCTTGTCCGGGTCCTCGGACTCCAGGAACAGGAGCTGCGCGACGATGGCGTTGGCCACGTCATCGTCGATCTCCGTGCCCAGCATGACGATGCGGTCCTTCAGGAGCCGGCTGTAGATGTCGTACGAGCGCTCACCCCGGTGGGTCTGCTCGATGACGTAGGGGACGGGCATGAAGGGCATGTCGGATGGACCTCGAGAAGGGACTCAGGAACCTTGAAGGAAAAGCCTCAAGAATACTTCGCCCGGCCCTTGAGGAATTCAATCGTCTTTTCCTCGCGGAGTCGCAGAGACAACCCAAGGCGCTCGTCCGGACCCTTGAAGTACTTCTTCACCTGGGCGACGGGCTGGTTGGCCTCGATGGCGAGGTCCTCGATGCGCTTCTCCACGTCCTCGTCGGACGCCTGGATGTTCTGCTGCTGGGCGATGGCCTCGAACAGGAGCGTCCCCTTCACCTCCAGGACGGCCTTCTCGCGCATCTCGTCGCGCAGCCGGTTGAAGTCCAGGTTGAGCTGGCGCGGGTCGATGCCCTGGCGCTGCATCTGGCGGAAGGCGCCCTCCATCATGGAGTCGATGGCGCGCTCCACCATGGCGCGGGGCACGTCGAACGCGTTCTTCTCCAGCAGGGCCTTGATGAGGCCGTCGCGCTCGTCCACCTGGGCTTGGTTCTTCTTGGCCTTCTCCAGGTCCGAGCGGACCTTCGCGCGCAGCTCGTCCACCGTCTGGGCGACGCCGGTCTCCTTGGCGAAGTCGTCGTTGAGCTCCGGCACCACCGGCTTCTTCAGCTCCTTGACGGTGATGTGGAAGATGGCGGCCTTCCCGCGCACTTCCTCCGCCTGGTAGTCCTGGGGGAAGGTGTACTCGACGTCCTTGGAGTCGCCGACCTTCACGCCCGCCAGCTGCGGGATGTTGCCCTGGATGAGGTCGCCGTCCTGCACGCGCACGCCAATGCCGTCCGCCTTGCTGCCGGGGAACGCATTGCCGTCGACCTTCGCCTCGAAGTCGATGGTCACCTGGTCGCCAGCGGCCGCGGTGTCGCGGTCGGTGACGGGCTCGATGCGGCCCTGGTTCTGGCGCATGCGTTCAATCTGCTCGTTCACCGCGTCGTCGGAGATGGCGGTGTCGATCTTCGACAGGCCCACGCCCTCGTAGTCCTTCGCCTCCACGCGCGGCTTCACCTCCACGCGGGCCTCGAAGTTGAAGGGGGCGTTGGGCTTGAGGCCGGAGTTGGTGACCTGGGGAGAGGCGACGGCCTCCACCTTGTGCTCGCGGACGGCGTCCAGGTAGGCCTTCTGGACGACGCGCTGGATGACGTCGTCCTCCACCTGCTCGCGGTACTTCTGCTCGAGGATGCGGCGGGGAACCTTGCCCTGGCGGAAACCGGGCAGCTTCACCTGGCCGCTGAGCGCGGCGTACGCGCGGTTGAGCTCCTCCGCCACGCGGGCGTTGTCGACCTCGATGGAGAGCTTCTTCTCGATGGGAGAAAGCTCCTCGACCTGGACCTTCATGCGGGCCTCGCTCGCCGCCTCCACGGGCCTACGCGTCCCGGGGCGGCAACCGGAAAGTGGGACGTGCGGCTTTAGGGGATAGGCACGAACGGGTCAACGCGAAATGGGCGAGGAGGGACTCGAACCCTCACACCTTGCGGTACCAGATCCTAAGTCTGGCGCGTCTACCAGTTTCGCCACCCGCCCGACGCGTCGCGCGACCGTCCTACCGCGAAACGTCCGTGGGCAACAGGGGCTTTCCCGCGCGCCCTCCGGGGCTTGCCGGCGGGGCGGATGCCGGAAAAGAAACAGGGCCCCTTCCGTTTCCAGAAGGGGCCCTGCGAGTGAGAGCGGAGGGAATCGAACCCACAACCTATGGATTAAGAGTCCATTGCTCTGCCAATTGAGCTACGCTCCCGGCTTTGCTGGGGCCGCGTTGGCTGCGCGACGTCCGAGGTGGCGCGGTGAATACCGGGCGCCGCCCGCCCTGTCAAAACGTTTTTGCAAACCCCCGTTCATTCCCCGCGTCGTGGGCGGATGCCCGCCCTGCTGCCGGCCGGTCCACGGTCCTGGAAGCGATGCGAAGGGTCCATCCGGCCCGCATGTTGATCCACGCCGCGGTTCGCGCTTCAGGCCTGTAGCAGAGGTTCGTCTGGCCCCTGCTTCGGGTCAGGGGTGCGTCCCGGGCAACCAGGTGGGCGGGCGAGGGTCGCCCGTCCTTTTCGAGTGGTGCGGGAGAAGACAGTGATGGAAGCCAACGTGAAGGCGGATGGAACGACGTCGCCGCAGGGCGCGGCCTGGAACCGGGAGCGGGTGGACCTGGTGAAGCGGACCATCTGCCCCCGGGGAATCAGCGAGGACGAGTTCGCGCTCTTCATCGAGCAGTGCAAGCGCAGCGGGTTGGATCCACTCCTGAAGGAAGCGTTCTGCGTGGCGCGTCGGCAGAACGTGGGCAACCGGGAGCGGCCCAACTGGGTGACGAAGTACGAGTTCCAGCCCTCGGAGGCTGGCATGCTGGCCCGGGCGGAGCGCTTCCCGGACTTCAAGGGCATCCAGGCGAGCGCGGTGTTCGCCGAGGACGAGATCGTCGTGGACCAGGGCAAGGGGGAGGTGGTGCACCGCTTCAACCCGGCCAAGCGCAAGGGCGCCCTGGTGGGTGCCTGGTCGCGGGTGGTGCGCGAGGGGAAGCTGCCGGTGGTGGTGTGGCTGGACTTCGCCGGCTACGTCCAGCAGACGCCGCTCTGGGCCAAGATCCCCACGACGATGATCGAGAAGTGCGCCCGCGTGGCGGCGTTGCGCAAGGCGTACCCGGAGGCCTTCGGCGGACTGTACGTGCGCGAGGAGATGCCGGCCGAGGAGTACGACGCGCACGGAGCCCACGACGAGCCGGCCCCCGCGTCCGGGACCTACGAGGTGCTGGGAGCGAGACCGGGCCAGATGAAGGCGTCCTTCCCCACCCTGGCGCCCACGCCAGCCGCCATGGAGTCCCGGCCCCCTGAGAAGGAGGAGCCGAGGCTCGACGTCGACGTGCCGCTGGCGCCCCTGGCCCAGACGCCCGAGCGGCCGAAGGCGAGCGCGGTGGTGGTGGCGTTCGGTCCGTACAAGGGCAAGACGACGTCGGAGCTGTCCGACGACGAGCTGAGCGAGACCATCGACCTGGCGCACGAGAAGCTGATGGAGCAGCCGCGGGCCCGGTGGGCGAAGGCCATGCGCGAGAACCTCACCGCGCTGGAGGCGGAGACGGAGTCGCGGTGCCGCGTGCCGTCCGCCAAGGACGGCACCGGGACGAATCCGGAGGCCTGAAGGTCGCCGTATCCCCGAAATGAACAACGCCCGCGTTCCCTGTCTGGGGGCGCGGGCGTTTCTATTGCGGCCAGTGGGAGTGCGGAGCGTTCACGGCATGTCGGGAACCGCATATCCCGCCGCGCGGAGCAGTTCGATGAGCAGCGCATCCAGCCTCTCATCAGCGATTCCGCTTCGCGTGCCGGAACGATTCCATTTCCAGATCAAAGTCTTCGCGAGCCAGTCAACATCCTCAAAGCAGTCCGTGAACGCCCTTCCAAGTTCGACGTTGGTCAGCTCTGGAGTCCGAGCCAACATCTCGTGGAAGATTTCCGTTGGCTTGGCGCCCTTCAGGATCCGCTCAACGATCATGGAGGCACACCAACAGCCAGTTCCCTCTCAGCTTCTTGATGGATCACCATCAATCGTCTCCCGGTACTCCAAATACCCCAGTACGCACCGCCCAGTGGGCCTGAGCGACCTCATCACCGGGAAATGCGCTTGGTCTGGAGCAATGAGGATGCTCAACGCCTCCAGCTCTACCCCGCTCAAACGACAAGGATCCATCACCCATTGATCATCAACAACGACCAGTCGCGCCAGGAAGTCATCCGAAGGGTCATCTACGACCAGAACGCTCGCAGCTCCGGAGTCCTTGGCCACACGAACCAGCAATTTCTCATACCTATCTGACGCCATCACACCAAGCCCCCTCCAGACCCGAAGCGAGACAATCATTGAAAATATGGGGTTCGGGTGCGGAGAACCGAATACACAGGTCATGAACAATGACGGGTCTCGACACTCGGCCTCAAGACTGAGCCCGCTCTTCACGCACTGCTCAATCACTCGACCATCAATTCTCGTCGTCTCAATCCGGCGCGACTCAACAGCCACCCCCTGCTCGTCGAACCCGGCAACAACCGTACCCGAATCAAACTCAAGGCCAGCCTCATCCAACACCGCGATAGCGGCACCAAAATCCAGACGCACGCCCGCGTTGGGAAGAAAGAAGAAGAACCGACGAGCCCCCACTGTCACCCCTCACTGATGCGGCACAAACCGAGCGTTCGGATCTTCACCACTCCTGCATCCGCACCGGAAGCGAAACGCGGTTGACCCTCTTCGTGGAAAGGAGCCACCAGAGCGATGCGGCGTCGAGCCGGTGCCCCAAGGGGTCATCCAGGTCCTGAAGGCCCAGACGTTGGCGAGCGTAAGCCAGCGCGTCCAGGACAGCCTGGCACTCCAACGGCTGGAGGATGAGCCCCCGACCATCCGCGCCGCACGAAAGCGCGGCGCGGAGGAGCTCATTGGTAAATCGTTGGTGCGTCCGGGAAGGTCCCGTTTACTGGAGCGGCGACGGGCCGACTTTCCAGTGTGAACACGGGGGGTTGAGGAAGTGCGCCCAGAGGGACTTGAACCCCCAACCCTCGGCTTCGAAGGCCGATGCTCTATCCAGTTGAGCTATAGGCGCGGGAAGCAAAGAAGGGCGAATGACCGGGATCGAACCGGCAACCTCCGGAGTCACAGTCCGGCGCTCTAACCAGTTGAGCTACATTCGCCGTCACTTCGCACGTCACGGCTTTGATGCGGCGGTCTCCTACCGTGGAAACCGAGGCCGTACAAGGCCCAAATACACCCCCCAGCCTGCAGATTTGGCGCCCCAGGCAGGGCTCGAACCTGCGACCCCCGACTTAGAAGGTCGGTGCTCTATCCAGCTGAGCTACTGGAGCTGGTCGTTCCACGACGACTGCTGCTTCAACACGGCACTTCAAGTCGGGGCGAGAGGATTCGAACCTCCGACCCCCTGCGCCCAAGGCAGGTGCGCTACCAGGCTGCGCTACGCCCCGAGAAGTGCTGCATTCTTCGCCTAACGCGGACGGACGCGCAAGCTCGCAGTTCCTGACGCCCGTCCGCCCGGTCAAAGCGCCAACAGATGGCGCCGCATCAGCCCGAAGGCCTTCGCCCGGTGAGACACCCGCGCCTTCTCCTCCGGCGCCAGCTCCGCCATGGCGCGTCCGCTGCCGTCCGCCACCTGGAACACCGGGTCGTAGCCAAAGCCGTTCGTCCCCTTCGGCGCGCGCAGGATGGTGCCCTCGCAGCGGCCCACCTCCACCCGGGGCTCGCCCTCCCCCGTCACCAGCGCCAGGGCGCAGTAGAAGGAAGCCGTCCGCTTCCCGTCCGGCACGCCCTCCAGCTCCCCGAGCAGCTTCTCGTACCGGGCCCGATCATCCCCCGGCGCGTACCGCGCGGAGAGCACCCCGGGCCGTCCATCCAGCGCGTCCACGCACAGCCCCGAGTCATCCGCCAGCGCGGGCAACCCCGTGGCCTTCGAGTAGGCGCGCGCCTTCAGCACCGCGTTGTCCTCGAAGGTGGCGCCGTCCTCCTCGGGCTCCGGCACGGGAGGCAGGTCCTTGAGGGACACCACCTCCACGGCGTCGCCCACGAGCGCGCGCAGCTCGCGCAGCTTGCCCGCGTTTCCAGTGGCGAAGAGCAGCTTCGGCTTCATCCCAGCACCTTCGCCTGCGCGGCCGTGAGCTGCTGGATGGCGGCCAGGCCCCCGTCCAGCATCGCGTCCATCGCCTTGCGGTCGAAGAGCTTGTGCTCCGCGGTGCCCTGCACCTCCACGATGCGGCCGTCGCCCGTGGCCACGAGGTTCAGGTCCACCTCCGCGGTGGAGTCCTCGTCGTAGTCCAGGTCCACGCGCACCTCGCCGTTCACCACGCCCACCGACACCGCGGCCAGCGGCGTGAGGTTCTTCAAGAGGCCCGGCTTGTTGAGCGAGCGCAGGGCCATCACCAGCGCCACGTACGCGCCGGTGATGGACGCGGTGCGCGTGCCGCCGTCCGCCTGGATGACGTCACAGTCCAGCGTGAAGGTGCGAACCCCCAGCGACGGCAGGTCCACCGCCGCGCGCAGGGCCCGGCCGATGAGGCGCTGGATCTCCATGGTGCGGCCGGACTGCTTGCCCTTCGCCGCCTCGCGCGAGCCGCGGGTGTGCGTGGCGCGCGGGAGCATGCCGTACTCGGCCGTCACCCAGCCGGAGCCCTTGCCCATCAGGTGCGGCGGGACGCGGTCCTCCACCGAGCAGGTGACGAGCACCTTGGTGTGGCCGAACTCCACCTGCACGGAGCCCTCCGCGTAGCGGTTGACGTTGGGCGTGAGGGTGACAGGCCGAAGCTCCAGCGCACCACGTTGGAAGGAACGCACGAGGGAAAGCTCCTGACGGGAGGGGACGTGAAGCCCCCACGCTTTATCAGGGCCCGGTGGATCCGGCCACCGGTTGCGAGGGCGAGGTGTCCCGTCGGCGCGTCTCCCGCAGGAAGGCCTGCACCCCCTCCGAGATGGCCTCCGCCAACGTCTCCTGGTACGCGGCCCTCCCCAGCCGGGCGCCCTCCTGCGGGTGGGAGATGAAGCCCACCTCAATCAGCACCGCCGGCGCCTCCACGCCCGTGAGGACGAAGAACGGCGCCTGCTGCACGCCCCGGTCCGCCGCGCCGCTCTTGGACACCAGCCGCGGGTGGATGGCGTAGGCCAGCCGGGACGCATCCGAGTGCGCCTCCGTGCGCGCCAGGTCATCCAGGATGAAGGCCAGCGTGGAGTGTCCGCGCGCGGAGCGGGCCGTGGGCGCCTCCGCGTTCTCGCGGTCCGCCACCGCCCGCGCGGCCTCACCCGACGCGTTGGCGGAGAGGAAGTACGTCTCGATGCCCTCGGTGCGCTCGCGCAGCCGCTTCGTGGGCATGGAGTTGGCGTGGATGGAGAGGAAGAGGTCCGGCCGCTGGACGTTGGAGAACTCCACCCGCTCCGACAGCGCCATCAGCGTGTCGCGGTCGCGCGTGAGGAACACCTCGCTGCCCGCGGCCTCCAGCTTGTCGCGCAGGCGCTGGGCAATCTGGAGGGCGACCTCCTTCTCCCAGAGCTCCCCCGGCCCCTTCGCGCCCTCCTTCGCACCGCCATGTCCCGGGTCGATGACGATGCGCGCGACGCGCTCCCCTGCCCCGGCCAGGGCCGGAAGGAGACACGCGAGCGCGAGGAGACAGATGGGGGAGCGGCGAGGCGACATTCGCGCCCCGGATGTTAACGGAGCCCCGGGCCGGAGGCGAAATCCGGCCCGCTCAGCCCACCACGTCGATGCCGGGACGGCCCGCCTGCACCTCGCCGATGAGGGCCGCGTCCACGCCCGCCTTCTCCAACGCCTGGAGGGCCTTCAGCGCATGGCGCGCGGGCACGCTGGCCAGCAGGCCGCCATTGGTCTGCGCGTCCGCGAGCAACCACTGGATGTGCTCCGGCAGCCCGTCCGGGAAGCGCACGTGCTTCTTCACATGGGCGAGGTTCGTCTTCGTCCCGCCCGGAATCACGCCGGCCTCCGCCAGCGCCGGCACCTCCGCGATGAGCGGGATGCGCTCCAGGTCCACCGCCGCGCGCGTCTTCGCGCCGGTCATCATCTCCAGCAGGTGCCCCAGGAGCCCGAAGCCCGTCACGTCCGTGAGCGCGTTCACCTTGAAGGCGCCCGAGGCGAACACCTCACCCGCGGCCTTGTTGAGCGTGGCCATCTGCGCCGTCACGCGCTGGGTCAGCGCCTTGGACGCGAGCCCCCGCTTGATGGCGGTGGTGGCGATGCCCGTGCCCACCGGCTTGGTGAGCAGCAGCACGTCCCCCGGCTTCGCGCCCGCATTGGTGAGCACCTTCTTCGGGTGCACCACGCCGGTGACGGCCATGCCGAACTTGGGCTCCGGGTCGCGGATGCTGTGGCCGCCCAGGATGGGGATGCCCGCCTCGTCCGCCTTGGACTGGCCGCCCGCGAGGATCTTCTGGAGCGTCTTGAGCGGCAGCTCGTCCGGGAAGCACACCAGGTTGAGCGCGAACAGCGGACGCGCGCCCATGGCCCAGATGTCCGACAGCGCGTTGGCCGCGGCGATGGCGCCGAACTGGAACGGGTCGTCCACGAGCGGCGGGAAGAAGTCCACCGTCTCCACGACGGCCATGCCCGGCGCCACCTGGTAGACGGCGGCGTCGTCGCTGGTGTTGAAGCCCACCAGTGCCTCGCGGGGGGCGGCCTTCTTGAGGCCGCCCAGGACCTTCGCCAGGTCCCCCGCCTTGAGCTTCGCCGCGCAGCCCGCGCAGTGGCTCATCTCGGTGAGGCGCTTCGGCTTCACCGACTTGTCACCCGCCATGGTGTTCCCCGCCCTACTCCGCGCGCACGTAGTCGCGCTTCATGAGCTGCACCACCGATTCGGCGGTGAGCACGTCGTCGCCGTCCGAGTGGTCCAGCACTCCGCCCAGCGAGCCATGGTTGTGCACCAGCTGCAGCACGTCCATCAGCTCCGGCGTCAGCTCCTTGAGCGGCACCGTCAACGGCTGCGCGATCCGCAGCGCCGTGGCCATGGGAGGAAGCTGCGGCTGCAGGCGCTTGAACTCGTCCAGCTGCCGGAGCGCGTCCATCAGGAGCGCTTCGGTGGACGAGTCCAGCTCCACCATGAACTCCTGGCTGTCCGCGGCGCGCAGCTCGAAGTCACCCTCTTCCCAGGTGACGATGCGGTTGAAGCTCTTCTGCGGGCCCAGGTTGTGGTTGTCGTCGATGACCGCGTAGTACACGCGTCCCTGGCGCAGGTAGATCTTCCCCTCGTGGGCGTTGTTCACCACGAGCACGCCGTTCTTCTTCGACGTGTGGAAGAGCTGGAGCAGGTCCGGGAGGGGGATCTCCTCGATCTTCCCCGTCATGGAGCTGGCCTTGGTGGTGCGCGCGGCCTGGGCGGCGGCGGCCTCCTCCAGCTTCTGCTTCACCACGCTCTCGTCCACGGCGGCGCTCTCCGCGCCCTGGTGCACGAGCTTGAGGATGGAGGTCCCGATGAGGATGCGGTCTCCCTCCTTCAGCTTGGCCTGCTTGACCTTCTCGCCGTTGACGAAGGTGCCGTTGGTGGAGCCCAGGTCCTCGATGGTGATGGCCCCGTCGGAGTACATGATCTTCGCGTGCTTGCGCGAGACCATGTCCTCCACGAGGACCATGTCCAACTCGCTCGACCGTCCGACGACGATCTGCTTGTTGGCCTTCAGCGGGAACTCACCGCCCTGGTACTTCCCGGAGATGAACTTGAGGGCAAAGGACTTCGCCGTACCGCCAGGAGTGCTCACGGTGCCGCGACCTCGATGATGGAAGTTGCCATGGTGCTCAACCCGTCACTTCCGCCTTACCCGGGTCCTTCACCAGGTTGAGGTACATCTGCGCGCTCTTGTTGCCGGGACTGCGCACGAGCACGTCTTCCCAGACCTTCACCGCCTCGTCACGGCGACCCGCCGAGTAGAGGGCGATTCCATAATTGATCCGCCCGGGAATGTACGACGGATTCTGCGCGATGACCTGTTCGTACTCCGCCAGGGCCGCCGCGTTGTCCCCGGCATCCCGCAGGGCGTTGCCCAGCTTGAGGCGGATGTCCACGAACTCGGGGAAGTGCGCCAGCGCGCGGCGGTACTCGTCGATGGCCTTCTGCCACACGCCGCTGGAGGCGAACACGTCGCCGATGTCGGCGTACATGTTGGCCACCTTCTTCATGACGTAGGGGTCGAGCTCGCCGGGGGCGCCCTTCTGGCGGGACAAGGCGGCCTGGTAGACCTCCTTCGCCTCCGCGTACTTCCCCATGTCGTTGTAGATGACCGCCAGGTTGAGCGCGGCCTCGGTGTACGCGGGGTTGAGCCGCAGCGCGGACTCGAAGGCCCGCTGCGCCCGGGCGAACTGGCCCTGGTCGTGGTAGATGATGCCAAGCATGTTGTAGACGTCGGCGAAGGTCGGGTTCTGCTCGACCACCTTCGTCAGGAACTGCTCGGCCTGGGCGTACTGCTTCTTCTCGAAGGAGCCTCGCCCGAGGGTCAGTAGCTGCTTGAGGGCTTCGTCCATGACTCGGCCCCGCGCGGGCCCCTGCCTCCTCGGGTAGCCTACATGAGCCCGGGCGAAAACAAGAATTGATCGCCCTCGCGCACGAGCAAAAGCGGACGCTCTCCTCGGGTGTCCACCGGCCGCGCCGGAAGGTCTCCTTCCACCCGGTAGTGCTCCGTCACCACCGCCTCGTCCCGCTCCAGCCGCGCGTACCACGCCTGCGCCGTCACGCGCCGCCGGCTCAAGGGGGCCACCTCCTCCCACGTCCGCCCCGCCCCGCCGTCCGAACCCGGTCCCGCCAGCCGTGACAGCGCCTCCGGCCGGCCCGCCGCCAGGGCCTGCCGGCGCGCCTCCAGCGCGGCCACCACCGCCACCAGCCGGGGCGCCACCGAGGGCGAGGCCTTCCACCGTCCGGACTCGCGGGTGAACGGCACGACCTCCACACCGGCGGTGCTGACGGTGGTGACACCCAGGGTGCCTTCGAAGTCCAGGGTGGCGAAGGCCTCCGCGCGCTGTCCCGCCGGATCCACCGACACCGCGATGCGGGCGTACTGGAGCTTCCGGGAGACGAGCGGCAGCGCGGAGCCGGGCACGGCGAGCGACACCCCGTCGTGTTCGGCCTCCTTGAGGGCGGTGATGATCTCCGCCTCGGGCCCGGCCGCGGCGCCCAGCAGGCGCGGCCCCAGGAAGAGGAGGACCCCAGCGGCCGCGAGCACGGCGATGCCGATGCCCCCCAGCCGCCCCCAGTCCTCCAGCCGTCTCACGAGCCCAGCATCTTCTGGGCGCGCTGGGCGGCGGGCGTGCCCGGCAGGCGCTTGAGGACCTCGCGCAGCGTGTTCTGCGCGCGCTCCGTGTCGTTGAGCTTCACGTACGCCTGATGGAGGTCGAAGAGGGCCTCCTCCTCCAGCGACGTGCCCGGGTAGTCCTTGAGCAGCCCCTCCAGACGCTGGGCCACGGCCTTCCAACGCTCGCGCTTGGCGTAGAAGGAGGCGACGTACAGCTCGTGGCGCGCGAGGCGCTGGCGGGCGTCGTCCGCGTGCACCTTGGCGTCCTTCACGTACTGCGAATCCGGGTACTGGCGCAGGAAGAGGTTCATGGCCCGGAGCGCGTCGTACATGGGCTTCTGCTCCTTCTCGTACGAAGGCGGCAGGGCGAAGAACTCCGAGGGGAACTCCTGCACGTAGGACAGGGCCAGCCGGTAGGCGGCGTAGTCCACCTTGGGGTGCGTGGGGTGCAGCTTGATGAAGGAGTCGAACTTCTCGCGCGCCTCCGCGTACATCTCCCGGGCGAAGTCGAGGTCGCCGAGCTTCAGCTCCGCCTCGCGGGCCGCCTCCAGGTACGGGAACTTGGTGCGGACGTGGTCGAAGTACTTCTCCGCCTTGAGGAAGTCCTTGTCCTCCAGGGCGGCCTCCCCCAGCGCCAGATTCTCCGCGGCCTGGTTGGCGTAGTTCGGCTCACCCGCGGGCCCCTGGGTGAGGGAGGCACAAGCGGACAGCAACAGGACGGACAGGACGAGGACGGCGGAGCGCATCACTCCCCCAAACTATTCGTCCTGCCCGGAGGGGTCCAGCGAAGGTTCTCCCACCAGTTGGGTCACGATGTCCGGCGCGAAACCCCGGCTGAGGAGGAGCCGCCCTGCCCGTGCCTGTTCCTTCGCGTCCAGCGGGCGGCCAGCCAGGCGCCGGCGCTCCAGCACCTGACGGGCGGCGGCCAGCGCGTCGAAGCCCACCGCGTCCTTCGCCTCGGCCAGCGCCCGACGGGCTTGGGTGCCCTCCAGCCCGTGCGCCTGCAGCCGCTGCAGCACGGCGCGCGGCCCCAGCTTGCCCTTGCCCAAAAGGGCCGTGGCGCGGTCGCGGGCGAACTTCGCGTCGTCCAGGTAGCCCCACTCGGAGAGCCGCGCGAGGACCGCGTCCCGGACGGCCGCGGGGTAGCCCTTGCGCTCCAGGGCGAGCGTCAGCTCATGCCGGCTGCGGCCCCGCGCCTTGAGCAGGCGAAGGCAGGCGTCGGTGGCGCGCTGGACAGCCTCCGGTCCTTCGGGCTCGTCAACCATCGCGGAGTCCCTACCATGTGGTAACAGGCCCCGCCATGCACCCCATCCTCGCCCGCTTCCTCACCGCCGATGCCGCCAGGGAGACGCTCCGCAAGGAGAAAGCGGGTGAACCGCTGACTCCCGAGGAGCAGCACTTCGTGGCCGCCGCGGACGCCCATCCCAAGCAGCGCGCGATGCTGCAGGGCGTGAGTGGTCGCGCGCTGTCCTCGGACGCCCAGGCCGCGCTGGTGCTCCTGGCCGCGCACGCCTCCGCCCGGGCCCTGTTGGAAGACCCGAGCCTGGCGCCCGCCCTCCAGAAGGCGCGCGAGGCGCTGAAGGAGGAAGGCGCGAGCGACGAGGAGTCGGACGCCTTCATCGCCTCCATCCTCCTGGAGGAGGCCTTCGGGTACGAGCAGGAGGTGGACCACTTCGACGCGGACTACGTGAAGGAGTCCCTGGGCGAGGTGCCCGCCCTGGCCGCGCTGTCCAAGGAGTCCGTGGACGCGCTGTTCCTGGCCTTCGCCAAGGCGGCGCCCAACGACGCGGACCGCAAGGCGCGCGAGCACGTCGCGCGGGCGCTGTTCGACATCGCCTGGTCGGAGGGCCCCACGTCCATCAACCCGGAGCACCTGGAGACGCTGCTCGACAACGAGGTCGTCCAGGAGTCCGACGAGGTGCAGGACGCGCGCGTGCGCGCCACCGTGTCGCTGCTGCAGACGCTGGCGCACCAGGGCCTCGTGGGGCCGCTGCGCCTCACCCGGCTGCGCGCGCAGCTGGGTGACGACGACGCCTGAGCCGCTGCCCGGGCACAAGGCCCGGGGACACGCAGGGCAGGCCGTGAGCCGCCGTCGGACCCTTCTCCTCCTCGGGCGCGTCAGAAGCGCTCGAGTCAGGTCCTGAGCCGCTGTCGGATCCTCCGCCCCCTCGGGCGCGTCAGAAGCGCTCGATCTGGAAGTCGTCGTCGCCCCCGGCCGCCGGAGCGGGCGCGGGCACCGGGGCGGGCGCGGGCGGACGAGGCGCCTGCGGAGGCAGGGGCCGTCCCTGGACGACACCCGGCGGAGGCCCCGCGGGGCGAGGAGCCGCGACACCGGGCGGAGGCGTCGCAGGCCGGGCGGCCATGGGCGCTCCGGGGCGAGGGGCCTGGGCCACCGGCGCGGGCGGCGCCTGGACGGGAGCCTGGGCCTGGGCGGGCGCCCCCTTCTGCGCGAAGGACGCCGAACCCGGGATGGGCCGCTCCTCGCCGGCCTTGGCGTCGAAGTTGTCCCACTTCGAGTCGGACGTGCCGCTGATGCCGGAGAAGCGCAGCGCGAAGTCGTCCGGGTTGCTGGCCTGACGGTGGGCCTCGTCGTACGTGACCAGCCCGTTGCGAACCAGGCTCATCAGCGACTGGTCGAAGGTCTGCATCCCGTAGGAGTCCGTGCCCTGCGAGATGGCGTCGTGGATCTCCTTCGTGCGGTCCTTGTCTTCAATCAGCTCGCGCACGCGCGCGGTGACGCGCAGCACCTCCACCGCCGCCACGCGGCCCTTGCCGTCCGCGCGCGGCACGAGGCGCTGGCTCACCACGCCGCGCAGCACGCTGGAGAGCTGCAGGCGCACCTGCTTCTGCTGGTGCGGGGGGAAGGCGGACACGATGCGGTTGATGGTCTCCGTCGCGTCCAGCGTGTGCAGCGTGGACATCACCAGGTGGCCCGTCTCCGCGGCGTGGAGCGCCGTTTCAATGGTCTCGTGGTCGCGCATTTCGCCCACCAGGATGACGTCCGGGTCCTGGCGCAGCGCGCTCTTGAGCGCCTGCGAGAAGCTCATCGTGTCCACACCCACTTCGCGCTGGTTCACGATGGAGCGCTTGTCGCGGATGAGGAACTCGATGGGGTCCTCGATGGTCATGATGTGGTTGGTTTCGTTGGAGTTGATGAAGTCGATCATCGCCGCCAACGTCGTGGACTTGCCGGAGCCCGTGGTGCCCGTCACCAGCACCAGCCCGCGCTCCTCGCCGCACACCTTCTCCAGCACCGTGGGCAGGAGCAGGTCCTTCATCGTCATCACCTTGAAGGGGATGACGCGGAGCACCGCGCCCACCGTGCCGCGCTGCTGGAAGACGTTCACGCGGAAGCGACCCAGGCCCGGCACGCCGTAGGCCAGGTCCACCTCGTTGCTGACCTTGAACTTCTCCTTCTGGAACTCGTTCATGATGCCGAACGCCATGCGCGCCACCTCTTCCGGCGGAAGGCGGCGGCCGTCCTTGAGCGGCACCAGCGAACCGTCCACGCGGAACATGGGCGGCAGGCCCGCCTTCAGGTGGATGTCGGAGGCACCGCCACGCAGGGCGATCTGCAGGATTTCGTTGAGTTCCATGGGAGGGCCCGGATGGTAGCAGAACGCCCGCGCCCGCCGCGATGGGGCACGCCCCCTTCACGAGCCCGCAAAGCACGACGGCGGAGGCTTCCCGAAGGAAACCCCCGCCGAAGAGCGGCCGAACCGCTGGCCGACAAGCGCGATTAGCGCTTGGAGAACTGGAACCGACGACGGGCGCCGGGCTGGCCGTACTTCTTGCGCTCGACCGCGCGAGCATCGCGGGTAAGGAAGCCGGCCTTCTTCAGCGCCGGACGGAACTCCGGGTTGAAGGCGCACAGCGCGCGCGCGATGCCGTGACGGATGGCACCGGCCTGGCCAGAGAGACCGCCGCCGCGCACGTTGACCGTGACGTCGAGCTTGCCCTTCTGCTCCAGGATCTCCAGCGGCTGGTTGAGCACCATCTTCGACGTCTCACGGCCGAAGTACTCGTTGATGTCGCGGCCGTTGATGACGACAGCGCCGTTGCCGGGACGCACCCAGACGCGAGCGGTGGCCTCCTTGCGGCGGCCCGTGGCGTAGAAACCGAGTTCAGGATTGATCGCCATGGCTGTTCCTTACGCCTCGACCTTGTACGCCACCGGCTTCTGCGCGGTGTGCGGATGGGTGTCACCAGCATACACCTTGAGCTTGGTCATCATCTGACGGCCCAGGGCGCTGCGGGGCAGCATGCGGCGCACGGCGTTGAGGATGATGTCCTCGGGGTGACGCTGGCGCAGCTTCTGGAGGTTGGTGATCTTCAGGGCGCCCGGGAAACCGGCGTACGGGTGACGGTAGTACTGCTTGTCCGTCTCCTTCGTGCCCGTCACCTTCACCTTCTCGGCGTTGATGACGATGACGTGGTCACCCGTGTCGATGGACGGGGTGTACGTGGGCTTGTGCTTGCCCTTCAGGAGGGTGGCGATCTGACTGGCGGCGCGACCAAGCACCTTGTCGGACACGTCGATGACGTGCCACTGGCGCTTGATGTCCCCAGCTTTGGCGCTGTAGGTCTTCTGCGACATTTCGTGCACTCCAGACTTCGGCGCGGCGCCCAGGTGCATGCCAGAGGCCGCGTGCTCGTGCGAAACCAACCGCGGGTCCTCTGCCAAAACTCCGACAGAAGCCCGGAAAGGCCGACCCTCCTAGTCGGACGCCGCGATCAAGTCAAGGTTGGGCGTACATCGACCGGGAATCCGGACCTTGGTGGCGGCCCGCGTCAGGGCGCCTGGCCCGGAGTGCCAGGACCCGGGCTGCCGGGCGGGGGCTTCTTGAAGCGCTCCTTCAAGTTGGCGAAGAAGTTCTTCTCCTTCTCGTCCGGGGGCCCCTGACGCGGCGCGTCCATGTCCACGTTCTCGAAGGCGTCCGGGGGGAGGTCCTCCAGGAAGCGCGAGGGGGTGCGGGGCACCTCCTTGCCGCGCTTCACGCGCACCGTGGAGCGGGTGAGGTAGAGCAGCTCCTTGGCGCGGGTGATGCCCACGTAGCAGAGCCGGCGCTCCTCCTCGAGGTTCTGCGCCTCGCCCTGCATGCCGCCGTGGGGCATCAGGTCCTCCTCCATGCCCAGGAAGAAGACGAGCCGGTACTCCAGGCCCTTGGAGGCGTGCAGCGACATCAGCGTCACGCGGCGGTTCTGGCCGGGGACGTCCTCCTCCTCCTGGCGCGTGTCCAGGCTGAGGCGGTTCAGGTACGTGAGGAGGCTGGCCTTGGGGCCCTCGCGCTTCTCGAACTTCTCCAGCGACGCGAGCACCTGGTCCACGCCCTTGAGCTTCTTGTCCGCGGCGGTGCCGGAGACGGCCTTGGCGCGGGTGGCCTCGCGGAAGCCGATCTCCTCCAGCAGCTTGTGCGTCGCCTCCGACAGGCGGGGCGTCTGGGTGAAGGCGTCGCGGTAGCGCTCCACCATCTCCACGAACTCCAGCACCTTGCCGCCCGCGCCCGCGGGCAGGTCCTCGTAGGTGTCCGCGCGGCGCATCACCGTCCAGAGCGTCACGCCCTCCGCGCGGGAGTGCGCGTGCAGCCGCTCCATGGTGACGTCGCCAATGCCGCGCGCCGGCACGTTGACGATGCGCATGAGGGAGATTTCGTCCAGCCGGTTCGCCAGGACCTTGAAATACGCGATGACGTCCTTCACCTCACTGCGGTCGAAGAACTCGCTGCCGCCCACCACTTCGTAGGCGATGTTCTTCTCGCGCAGCGTCTCCTCCACCGGGTGGGCCTGGCCGTTGGTGCGGTAGAGCACCGCGATGTCGTCCGCGGGGATGCCCTGGGAGAGGTGCTTCTGGATTTCGTGCGCGACGAAGCGGGCCTCCTCCTCGTCGTTGGGACACGCCACCACCTTCACCAGCGGGCCGCCCTTGCGGTCGGTCCACATGCGCTTGTCCTTGCGCTCCGGGTTCTTGGCGATGACGGCGTTGGCCGCGTCCAGCACGCGCTGGGAGGAGCGGTAGTTCTGCTCCAGCCGCACCTCCTTGCCGCCCGGGAAGTGCCGGTCGAAGTCCAGGATGTTGCGCACCTCCGCGCCGCGCCACGAATAGATGCACTGGTCGTCGTCCCCCACCGCGCACACGTTGCGCGCCTCGCCCGCGAGCAGCTTGAGCAGGTCCAGCTGCGCGTGGTTGGTGTCCTGGAACTCGTCCACCAGCAGGTAGCGGAAGCGCTGGGTGTACTTGCGGTGCAGGTCCGGGTGCTCGCGCAAGAGGCGCGCGGGCAGCACCAGCAGGTCGTCGAAGTCCACCGAGCCCTGCGCCTTGAGCGCCAGCTGGTAGTCCGCGAACACCATGGCGGTGATGAGGTCGTAGTCGTCCCCCAGCCCCTCCGGCTTCGGCTGGGGCGCCTCGCCGGAGTTCTTCGCCTTGGAGATGAGGGTGAGGACCTTGCGCGCGTCGAAGGCGCGGTCGTCGATGCGCTTCTCGCGCATGGCGCGGCGGATGATGGCCAGCTGGTCGCCCATGTCCGCGATGGCGAACTTCTTCGGCCAGCCCAGCCGGTGGATGTCCTCCCGCAGGACCTCCGCGCCGAACGCGTGGAAGGTGCACACCAGCACGCCCTGGGCGCGCGGCCCGGCCATGTGGATGAGCCGCTCCTTCATCTCCGTGGCGGCCTTGTTGGTGAAGGTGACGGCGAGGATGTTGCGGGCCACGATGTGGCCCGGCCGCTCGTTGAGCAGGTGGACGATGCGGTGGGTGATGACCCGCGTCTTGCCGCTGCCGGCACCCGCCAGCACGAGCAGCGGGCCCTCGGTCGTCAGCACTGCCTCGCGCTGAGGAGGATTGAGCTTCGAAAGGTCCATTGCGCGCGGGCCAGGGATACCCTTTGATTCGTTCGTGCGCGACAAATTCCTACGGCTGGCCACCGCAATGCTCGCGCTCGGCGTGGGCGGCGGATGCCTTGACGGCGAACGCACGACTTCTCCCACCCCGCGCGACGTGGTGACCACCGCCGCGCCGTGCGTGTACTTCAAGGACCTGGCGCCCTTCCTGCCGGACACGCTGGAGGGCTTCACGGTGGGTTCCACCGCGGGCTCCACGGGCAAGTACGGCGACGTGTCGGTGTCGGAGGCGGAGCGCACCTACACCCGGGGCGAGGGCCGCGAGGTGAAGGTGCGCATCGTGGACACCACCATGGGGTTGAAGCTGGGGCAGGCCATCCGCGAGGCGGCGCAGAAGGCGCGGGGGCGCGCGGCCAGCGACCCCACGGCCCCCATCCAGTGGAAGGAGGCGGTGGGCTTCGTGCGCTATGACGCGGACGAGGCCGTCGCGGAGGCGAACCTCCTGGTGGGTGACCGGTTCGTGGTGGCCGTCACCAGCCGCGGCTTCCCCAGCACGGTGGAGGTGCGGCGGGTGGCGCGAGGCATCGACCTGGCCGGGCTGTCCCGGCTGCAGTGATTCCAGAGTCCAAGGAGCGTTTGTGGCGGTGAAGGAGAAGGGGTCCCGGCCCCAGACGACCCAGGAGTTGCTGGAGCAGGAGAAGGCGGCGCGCCTGGGCGTGTCGTCCCTGGGCAAGCGCGAGTTCCTGGAGCAGTTCCAGAAGCTGTCCAAGAGCTACGCGGTGGACCCGGGCAACCCCGGCTCCTACGCGTGCGAGGGCTGCCAGCGCTGCGCCAACTGCATGTTCTGCAAGGACTGCGACAGCTGCCACCAGTGCACGCACTGCACCCGGTGCGAGCTGTGCACCAACTGCTCGCACTGCGTGGAGTGCAAGAACTGCCACGCGTGCGCCTACTGCGTGCAGAGCGAGAACTGCTCCAGCAGCGCGTACGTGGTGCTGAGCAAGAACCTGCAGGACTGCAACTACTGCTTCGGCTGCGTGGGCCTGTCCAAGAAGGACTTCCACATCCTCAACGTGGGCTTCTCCCGCACCGAGTACTTCAAGGTCGTGGGCAGGCTGCGCAAGGACCTGGGCATTCCCTAGCGCGGCCTACCCCCGCGCCCTGGACTACAGGGCGCGCACGTAGAGGGCCTTGAGGTACTCCGTCTCCGCGAGGCCCGCGAGCACCGGGTGGTCCAGCCCGGCGCCGCGCCGCTCGAGGATCTGCACCGGGCGCTTCGCGTCCGCGGCGGCGTCCAGCACCATGGACTCGAAGCCCTCCCGGTCCAGCTTCCCCGAGCACGAGCACGTCACCAGGAGCCCGTCCGACTTGAGGCAGCGCAGGGCGCGCAGGTTCAGCTCGTGGTAGGCGCGCAGCGCGGTGGCCAGGCCCTCGCGGCGCTTGGCCAGCCCCGGCGGGTCCAGGACGATGGTGTCGAAGCGGCGCCCCTCCTGGTCGAAGCGGCGCAGCACGTCGAACGCGTTGGCGTTCTCCACCTTCACGTGGGCGCGGCCGTTGGCCTCCGCGTTCGCCTGGGCGCGGGCCGCGGCCTTCGCGTCCTGCTCCACCGCGAGCACCGACGTGCAGTGCTTCGCGAGCGCGAGCGCGAAGCCGCCGTGGTAGCTGAAGCAGTCCAGCGCCTCGCCCCGGCCCAGCTCCCCCGCGCGCAGGTGGTTGTCCACCTGGTCCAGGAACGCCCCGGTCTTCATGTCGCCCAGGAGGTCCACTTCGAAGCGCGTGTCGCCCTCATGGTAGGTGAAGCGCGCGGCCCCCTCGCCGTGCAGCAGGCGCACCTCGCGGGGCAGGCTCTCGAAGTCGCGGCCGGAGGCGTCGTCGCGGCACACCACGTGGCTCGCGCCCGTGCGCTCCACCAGCGCCCGCGCGAGCATCTCCTTGCGCGCGTCCATTCCCTCCGACAGGGTCTGCACGGAGAGGCCCTGGCCGTAGCGGTCCACGAAGAAGCCGGGCAGGAGGTCCGCTTCTCCGTGGACGAGCCGCAGGCCGTCCCTGCCGGGGAGCACCGCGCGGCGGGCCAGCGCGGCCTCCACGCGGCGGATGAAGAAGGCGTCATCCACCTTCTCCTCGTTGGGGCCCTTGCGCGTGAGCAGCCGCAGGGCGAGCGGGGAGCGGCGGGCGTAGAGCGCCTGCCCGATGGGGTTCCCCTGGGGGTCCACCACCGCGACCACCGCGCCCGGCGTGTCGGTGGCCGGGGGCTCGGTGAGCTCCGTGCGGTAGACCCAGGGGGTGCCGCGACGCAGCGTCTTGGCGCCCTTCAGACTGACCCGGGCGGTGGGAAGGGAAGGCATGTCGGGGTTCACTCCAGGCCGCGCGCGGCCAGTTCCTCGTCGTCTTCCCCTCGCAGATGCCCGATTTCATGCAGCAGTGTCACGCGAATCTGTTCGCGCAGCTCCTCGGGCGTCCGCACCGCGCGGGCCAGGTTGCGCCGGTAGAGGGCCACCGACCGGCAGGGCGTCTCCGAACCGTCGCACGGCTCCTGGAGGGACGGGCCCCGGAACAGGCCCAGGATGGTGGGGGACAGGGGCGGCTGGTTGGCGAGCAGGTCGTCCTCGGACGGAATCTCCTCCGTGGCCACCGGCACGCCCGCCAGGTCGCGGCGCATGTCCGCCGGCAGGTCCGCCAGCGCCCGCGTCACCTGGGCCTTGAACTCGTCCGCGGACGGCAGGGGCGGCGGGGGGAAGTCCTCCGGCTCCAGCGCGCGGGCCTTCGCGAAGTGCTCCTCGGCCTTCGCCCACTGCCCCTCGCGCTCCAGCAGGAGCCCCAGGTGCTGGTGCGCGTGCGCCGCGCGCTCCTTGTCCTTCAGGAGCGACGCGAAGGCCGTCTTCGCCTCGCGGAAGCGGCACAGCTCGAAGAGGGCCAGGGCCTTCTCGTACTTCGCCTCGTGGTTGTCCGGCTCGCGGGCGAGGACGAGGGTGGCCCGGTCCAGCGCCTGGTCCGCCTGCCCCAGGTCGTTGAAGGCCATGGCGGCCACCAGCGCCAGGGACGGGATGAGCTCCGGAGGCGTGGAGGGCTGGGACAGGCCGCGCTCGGCGTAGAGCGCCCCCAGTTCGTCCCGCTCGCGCGTGGAGGGCAGTTGAACCGCGTACAGGTGCGCGGCGCCCAGGAGCGCGTCCGGGTCCCCCGGGTCGATGGCCAGCGCGCGGGCGAAGGCGAGCTGGGCCTCGGGCTCGCGGTGGAGCGCGGCCAGGGCGGAGCCCCGCTCCGCGTGGGCCGCGGCGAGGTCCGGCTCCAGGGCGGCGGCCTGCGCGGCGCAGGAGAGCGCCTCCTCGTAGTGGCTCTCGTCGTAGTAGCGACGGGCCGCGTCCAGGGGGGACTCGCCCCGCGCGTCGCACACCGCCAGCGGGTGCACCTCCCCCATCACCGCGTCGTCAGGCGGCGCGACCGAGGACTGGAGGCCCGCGTCCACCAGCGACGGGGCGGGCCTCCCCGCGTCGGCGCTCGCGGCGAGGTCCGGCCCGCCCGCATCCGTCCCCGCGTCGGCGGCCGCCGGAGGGGTTCGCTTGCAGGAGACGAGCAGGAGCAGACAAACAGCGAGCAGACAGCGCCGCGACATGGGCGGGGAGGCTATGGCATCCGCCCCATCCACCGGAAGCGCGGACGTGCCTGCCCGCCTGAAGGGTCCCCCGCCCGCTCCGGCTGCATTACCCTGTCGCTCCCATGCGAACGCTCATCCTGGCATCGACCTCCAGCGCGCGAAGGGCCCTGATGGAGGGCCTGGGCTTGCCCTACCGCACCGAAGTCCCCGGCGTGGACGAGCAGGTCCCCGCCCACCTGTCCGCCGAGGAGGCCGTGCGGATGCTCGCGGTGCGCAAGGCCCGCGCGGTGCAGGAGCGCCACCCGGACGCCTGGGTGCTGGGCGCGGATCAGCTCGTGGAGGTGGGACAGGAGGTGCTGGGCAAGCCCCGGGACCGGGACGCGGCGCGGGCACAACTGAAGCGCCTGCTGGGCCGCACCCACGTCATCCACACCGGGGTGTGCCTGGTGGGGCCCGGCGGCCACCACACGGAGACCGCGGAGGACACGCGCCTCACGTTCTTCGACGTGCCCCCGGAGGAGCTGGAGCGCTACCTGGACACCGGCGAGTGGGAGGGCTGCGCGGGCAGCTACCGCGTGGAGGGCCGGGGTCAAGCGCTGCTCGCGAAGCTGGAGGGGGACCGCACCAACGTGCAGGGACTGCCCATGCTGTCGGTGGTGCGGCTCTTGCGGCAGGCGGGCTTCGACTTCTTCGCCCGCCCCTGACGCGCCGGAGCGAGGGCTCACCCCGCGCTGGACAGCTCCGCGAGGATCTCCTGGTACGCGGCGCGGGCCTTGTCGGCTTGATCCGCCTTGAAGCTCACCGCGGACACCACCGGGTGCCCGCCTCCGCCGTAGCGGCCGGCGATGGCGGCCAGGTCGTGCTTGCGCGTCTCCGGCTTCCACGGGTTGGAGCCCAGCGACACCTTGGCGCGGGAAGCGCCCTTCCCCACCCACAGCGTGTAGCGCGCGTCCGGGTAGAGCGCGTAGGCGATGAACTTGTTGAGGCTGTCCACGCCCTCGTCCACGAGGTCGAAGTGGACGACGCCGTTCTCGTACCGGGCCTTCTCGCGCACGAGGTCGATGTTGCGCTGGTGCCGGAAGAGCAGCGGCTCCAGCGGGGCGGCGATGAGCGGCGAGGCGGCGATGTCCGCGAGCGACTCCGACTGCATGCGCCGGATGACCTCCGGGATGAGCGTGTCGTCCTTGGTGGCCTCCAGCACCGTCATGATGCGCAGCGCGGGCTCCTCCAGCGCCACGGCCATCTGCGGGCTGGGGAACTGCGCGCCGTCGATGATTTCCGCCCAGTGCAGCAGGTCCTTCAGCGAGGACGCGTCCCAGCCGAAGCGCTCGCGCGCCACGTCCGCCAGGTACAGCGTGCAGCTCTTGCGGTGCGCGTCGTGGAACTTCCGGCCGCTGGCGTCGCGCTGGAAGTGGGCCTCGTCGCCGGGCTGCTGGAAGGCGGAGGCGTGGTGGTCGAACCACCAGGTGAGCCGCGCGTCCTGGCTGTAGCGGAAGTCGACGATGACGTTCTCGTCCCCGGTGAACACCGCCGGGTCGATCCCCTCCGCCCCCGGCTTGTGGGACAGGCCCCGGTAGCTGAACGTCGCGTCCCCGCGCACCCGCTCCCGGTAGAAGCGGGTGAAGACCGCGGCGCTGGCGGCGCCGTCGAAACAATTGTCGTGGAAGAGGACCTGGACTCGCATGGCGGTCCGCCCTCTACCCCGTTTCCCCGCCGGCCCCAACACGACCGCGGTCGCCTGGCCGCAGGACCGTGGCCACAGGGTGACACCTGACCCAGCCTTGGGTGTCCCAGGGCTCCTCCCGAGGTGCGAGCCATTGAACGATGCGTGGAAATCACTGCACTCGCTGAACGGAAAACTCGACAGAACGAGGAATGACCCTGAAGGGCTGAAAGAAAGTGGGCGCCTTCACCCCTCGGCAACCCACCATCTGGCAGGGAAACCCTTGGATTCAGGGACCTGACAGGGAGGCTGAGCCCTGGCACCTCGCCTGCATGGTGTCAGACCCACGGTGTACTCACCCGCGCAGCATGAAGTGGCGGGAGGAACCATGGCGAAGCAGACCGCAGGCAAGACGAAGGGTGGCACGGTGCGGCGGCAGGGTCGGCGGGTGATGCCGGCGCTGCGCCGCACGGCGAAGCGCGCGCGCGTGGCGGCCCAGAAGGCCCAGCTCACCGTGGGCGAGGTCATCGCGGCGGCGTTCGACACGGCGGGCGGTGAGATGAGCGGTGCGCTGGAGCTCGTCACCTCTCCGCAGATGGCCCGCGCGCTGGGCCGCCGCATCGTCGTCGTGGGCTGAGAGCAGCCGTCCCCTTTCGCGCGCCCCAGACCGTGCTCCGGAAACGGAGCGCGCGGGCGCCAGAGGTCGCGACACGGCTGTCAGCCTTCCTCCACCTGTCGCCGCGTTTCGCGGGAGCGCGGTGGAGCCCCCTCCCCTCCACTTCTCTTCGTCCTGGAACCCGGACCCACGGGTGCGCGGGATGGATGCGCCCAGCGGGTTCATCCGGACCCCTTGGTGCCCGCGTTCGTCACTTCGCACAGGTGGGCTCCACGCTTCGCACCCGAAAAAACGACGGCCCGCATTCCCCAGCGAAACGGGGAACACGGGCCGGGAAGCCCCGGTGGCCAGGGCTCTGTGGGGCGACGATTAGCGGGGCTGCCAGCGCGGGCGGTGGTCGTCGCCCTCGTTGGTCAGCACGGTGTACGTGTCCTTCGGGTGGGTGATGAGCGCGCCGTTCGGCTGACCGGTGGTCGTGTCGATGGGCTGCACGTTGAGCTGACCGCTCAGGATGAAGGCCACGAGCTGGCCGTCCGGAGAGAATGACGGCAGCGTGGCGTTCTCCTTGAGGGACACCGGATCCCCTTCCGGCGCGCCGGTGGCGGTGTTGACGTGCTGGAGGAAGATGACGTTGCCAGGGCGGTTGGCGCACAGGGTCGCGGCGGCGTTGCCACAGAGCACGGCCGCGGTGCCGACCAGTTGGTAGTAGGCGCGCACATACGCCACCCAGCTGCCGTCCGGCGCCCAGTTCGGGTTCGCGATGTACGAATCGATGGTGCCGCCCGCCACGGCCTCGGAGGTGCTGTCAGCCAGCAGCGTCGGGGTGCCGCCGCCCGTCACGGGCAGCGAGTACAGCCGGAGCACCGGGGTGGACTCCGTCCCGAAGAGCACCGTGCGGTTGTCCGGGTTGGCCAGGAACAACAGCTGCGAGGTGACGCGGTTGAAGTGCGGCTGCTCCGCCGACGTGGGCGTGCCCGCCAGCGGAGTCGGCGCGCCGCCATTGAGGGAGACGAGGATGCCCGTGCCCGAGACGTTGTACGCGAGGTCCGTGCCGTTGGGGCCGAAGTCCGGGAACGTGCCGTTGACGGTGATCTGCGTCGGCGCGCCACCCGTGGGCGCGATGGTGGAGATGCCCGACGCCCCGCGCACCCAGGCAATCAGGTTGCCGGGATCCCACTCCATGTAGCGGATGCGCGCGTTGCCGGCGGCCGTGCCGGTCGTCAGCACCGTGGGCGCCACGGCCGCGAGCGGCAACGCCGCCACCGCGAGCTCGCCCGTGGGGGCGGTGACGTTCCCCTGGACGAAGGCGACCTGGGCGCCTCCCGGGCCAAAGCGCGGGTACGCGCTGGCGACGCCCTCGGCGCTGAGCGACATCGGCCCCGGCACGTCGAACGCCGTCACCAGCGCCCGGGTGCCCCCGTCGACGCCCGTCACGGCGATGAGGAGCGACTGACAGGTGGCGGCCTCGCAGCGCAGGCCCGCCATGCAGTCCGCGGACGCGGTGCACGCGCCGCCCTTGCCCACGGTCATGCCCGCGTCCACCGTGCCCGCGTCGACGCCCGCGTCCACCTCCGTGCCCGCGTCCTCCTCCGTCCCCGCGTCCTCCGTGCCGGCATCGACCTCCGTGCCCGCATCCACCTCCGTGCCCGCGTCCTCCTCCGTCCCCGCGTCCACCTCGGGGGAGAGGTTGATCGTGACCAGCTCGCACTTGTTATCCGCGTTGCAGATGAACTCCTGGCCTTCGGGCGGAGTCCCCTTGTCACGGCAGTCGAATCGATCGACACACTCGTCGCTACACCCCGTGACCAGAATCGCCAGCGCCCCGAACAGCACACCCCACACCACTCGCTTGGTCATTCCCATGCCTCCCATGTCAGGGGGCGGGTCATAGCTTTCCATCCATGTGAGCAGAGATGCCCTGAAGGGCAGATGATCCGAGCCTGTCGCTGATTGAACGGCTCTGTGAAGAAGGGTGCTCAATGATAGACACGCACTGCCATCTGGACGCCTCCCGCTTCGACCCGGACCGCGACAGCGTTGTCACACGGGCCTGGGCCGCGGGCCTGCAAGGCATCCTCATTCCCGCAGTAGGACCTGACACGTGGGAGCCGCTGTTGGAGCTGCCGCGCCGGGACGCGCGCATCCAGGTGGGGCTGGGCATCCACCCCCAGTTCCTGCCGGACCTCCCCGCCGAGGACGACGGCGCGAACCTGGAGCGGCTGGACGCGCTCCTCGCGAAGGGCGGCGCGGTGGCGGTGGGCGAGTGCGGCCTGGATGGCCCTTCCGTCACCGGCGCCCCGCTGGAGCGGCAGGTGGCGGTGCTGCGCGGGCACCTGGCCCTGGCGCGCAAGCACGGGCTGCCGGTGCTGATGCACTGCCACCGGCTCCACCCCGCGCTCATCGACCTGCTGAAGACGGAGGCGTGGCCGGAGGCGGGCATCCTCATGCACAGCTACAGCGGCGGCGCGGAGCTGGCGCGCTTCTACGTCCAGCGGGGCTGCCACTTCTCCTTCGCGGGCCCCGTCACCTGGGCGGAGGCGCGCAAGCCGCTGGACGCCCTGCGCGTGATTCCGCCGGAGCGGCTGGTGGCGGAGACGGACTCGCCGGACCAGGCGCCCACGCCCTTCCGGGGGCAGCGCTCCGAGCCGGGCTACCTGCCCCACATCCTCGCGGGGATGGCCCAGGCCCTGGGGGAGCCCGTGGACGCGCTCGCCCAGCGGACGACCGAGAACGCCCGGCGCCTGTTCCGGGAAGCTTTCCCCACCCCTTCGCGGTAGGCGAGCGTCGCGTGATAGAGGAGCCCTTCATGAACCCGCAGCCCACCCCCACCCCCACCGCCGAGACCGACGCGCCGCCCGCCTCCCCGGCCGCTTCGGACGCCGTCGCGACGTCGCTCGCGAAGCCCTTCAAGCTGTCGCGCCGCTTCGACCGGACGGCGCGCCTGCTGGGCGACACCGCCATGGAGCGGCTGGCCAACGCGCACGTGGTGGTGTTCGGCCTGGGCGGCGTGGGCAGCTTCACCGCGGAGGGCCTGGTGCGCAGCGGCGTGGGCCGGCTCACGCTGGTGGACCACGACGACGTGTGCGTCACCAACACCAACCGCCAGTTGCACGCGACGGTGAAGTCGGTGGGCAAGTCCAAGGCGGAGCTGATGGCCCAGCGCTGCCAGGACATCAACCCCCAGGCGAAGGTGGAGGCCCTGCGCGAGTTCTACCGCGAGGAGCTGGCGGAGACGCTGCTGCCGCCGGGCCGCTACGACTTCGTGGTGGACGCCATCGACAACGTGAAGGCGAAGCTGCACCTCTTGCACCGGTGCGTGACGCTGGGCCTGCCGGTGGTCAGCTCGATGGGCGCGGCGGGCCGCCTGGACCCCACGGCCATCCGCGTGGAGGACCTGTGCGAGACGCACATGGACCCCTTCGCCAAGGACATCCGCAAGCTGCTCAAGCGCAAGTACGGCGTGGAGACGGAGCGCCACACGGGCATCACCGCCGTGTACTCCATCGAGACGCGGCGCCAGCCGGTGGCGCTGAACTACGACGACGCGTCCGACGGCTTCCTCTGCGTCTGCCCGCAGGACAACGAGTTCCACACCTGCGACCACCGCACGCAGATTGACGGCAGCGTGGCGTTCGTCACCTCCGCGTTCGGGATGAACGCCGCGGGCGTGGTGGTGCGCAGGCTGGCGGCGGCGCGCTAGCCGTCAGGCCACGCGGGCACGGGCTTCCGCGACCGCCGGCTCGCGGCCACACGGGCGGCGGAAGACGCAGCGGGCGCAGGCATCCAGCTTCTCCGTCCGAGGGAAGGCCTCCGCCTCCTTCGGCGTGTTGGCCGCGGGGTCCAGCAGGAGCGCCCGCATCCCCGCCACGCTCCTGGCGAAGTGCTCGCGGAAGGAGTCCATGGCGGACGGGTCCACCGTCACGTCGTGCTCCAGGCCCTCGTTGAGGTACACGAGCGACGCGCGCACCTTCTCCAGCGGGTAGCGGTAGCGCTGGGAGATGTAGAGCGCGTAGCCCAGCACCTGCTCGTCGTAGCCGTCCCGCGAGCGGCCCGTCTTCCAGTCCACCACCACGACGGAGCCGTCCGCGTCCACGTAGGCGAAGTCCGGGATGGCGAAGGTCTTCACGCCATCCAACGTGAAGTGGGCGAAGTCGAAGCCCGCGTCCACCTCCAGCCACTGCGCGGGCTTGAGCCCCTTCGCGACGGCGGGCCAGCGCGACTGGAAGAACCACGCGAGCGCCGAGCGCACCGTCTCGAAGTTCTGCTTCCACGCCTCGTTGGGCACGTCCTCCGCGTACTCGTGCTCCGCGAGGCCGGTGAAGGGCTTGCGGTACTTCTGCGTCCAGTAGGCCTTGGAGCGCGAGTGCCGGAAGTCGTCCTGCATCAGCTTGTGCGTGCGCGCCTCCACCTTCGCGGGGTCCACCTCGCGGCCGGCGCGCCAGTCCAGGAGCACGTCCTTGAGGGACTCGTGCACGATGCTGCCCGCCCAGGTGTAGCGGTTGTGCAGCTTCTTGAGCACGTACAGCTCGCGCACGTCCTTCGCCGCGTCCGCCTCCCAGCCGCCCCAGGAGCGGTAGTAGTAGAGGTAGTAGGCCCGAAGGCACTCGGAGAACTTCTCGTGGCGGCTCTTCGACCAGGAGAAGTCGTTGTGAATGGGAGGGCGGGCCATGGACGCGCGGCATCCTATAGGCGATCGCCCGGCCCGCCAGAAGGGGGACGGACAGGGAGACAACCGCCCCCCTCCGTAGGTAAAGACGCTCGCGCGCGCCCGACCTCCCGGGGAGGGTTTCGCGCCGCCACCGCGAAGAATCACATGAGCCCACGCAAGCGCACTGAACCCGCGGCCCTCCCCGCCCCTGTCTCCCCTGAACGCCACGCCGCCCTGCACGGCCCGCTGCTCTCCTGGTACGACCGGAACAAGCGCGACCTGCCCTGGCGCCGCACGCGCGACCCGTACGCCATCTGGCTCAGCGAGGTCATGCTCCAGCAGACCCAGGTGGCCACCGTCATCCCGTACTGGGAGCGTTTCCTCGCACGCTTTCCCAGCGTGAAGGCCCTGGCCTCCGCGCCCCTGGACGACGTGCTCTCCGGGTGGAAGGGGCTGGGCTACTACTCGCGCGCGCGCAACCTGCACCGCGCCGCGCGGGAGGTGGTGGAGCGCTTCGGCGGGAAGCTCCCCGCCACGGCGGAGGAGCTGCTCACGCTGCCCGGCTTCGGCCGCTACACCTCCGGGGCCGTGGCCTCCATCGCCTTCGGCGAGCAGGCGCCCATCGTGGACGGCAACGTCGCGCGCGTGCTGTCGCGCCTCTTCGAAGTGGAGGGCGTGCCCGGAGACCGAGAGCGCGAAGCCACGCTGTGGGCCCTGGCCTCCGCGCTGGTGAAGGGCGAGCGCCCCGGCGACTTCAACCAGGCGCTGATGGAGCACGGCGCCACGGTGTGCCGGCCAGAGTCCCCCCTGTGCCTGCTGTGCCCCGTGCGCGACGGCTGCTTCGCGTACCGCAAGGGCCGCGTGGAGGAGCTGCCGCCGGCCAAGGTGCGCGCCGCCCCCCGCAAGCTGTTCCTGGCGCTGGCGGTGTGGCCGCACGAGGGCACCCTCCTCTTCGCGCGCAGGGCGGACAAGGGGCTCTTCGGCGGCCTGTGGGAGCTGCCCGCCGTGGAGGTGGAGGAGGACACGCCAGAGGCGGAGGCGACCGCGCGGCTGGCCACGGCGCTCGGCACCGCGCTCACGCTGGAGGCGACGCTGGACAGCGTGCGGCGTCAGCTCACCCACCGAGACCTCACGCTGCGGCTCCTGCGCGTCCGCGGAGGTTCGCGGCCCACGCGGGCCTCCGCGTTCCAGGAGCTGCGCTGGTGCACGCCCCAGGAGGCGGAGGCGCTGGGCATGAGCACCGCGATGCAGCGCGCGCTCGACGCGGCCCTGGGGCATGGCGTGATGGAGGGCGGCGCGCCGCCCGCGAAGAAGGCCACGGGCCGGGGTGCCAGGAAGACGGCTGGCCGCTGAGCCGCCGGGCGCTTCTTCAACCTCCGGACCGCGCCGAGGCGGGGCTCCGAGCGTGGATTTTCCTCCTGCCACGGGCCGTTTGGACCTGGACACTTGGCGGCCCGCGATGTCGCTCCGGCAACCTCCCGTTTCGTGGGTCACTTCCACGGAGAAGAGGCGCAACCGAAGCTCCCGGGCGCTTTTTCCAGGAGGAAGCCTCGATGGCCCGACAAAACGCGCAGAAGTCCCCACCGAACCCGGCTCCCAAGGCCGCTCCGGAGCGGACCGAGGAAAAGAAGCCGGTGGCCACGGCCAGCGCGCCCGTGAGCAAGCCGGTGGGCGCGCCCACGCAGGACCAGATTGCCCGCCGCGCCTTCGAAATCTTCCAGGCCCGGGGCGGCACCCATGGCAACCCCGAGCATGACTGGCATCAGGCCGAACGCGAGCTGAAGCTGGGCCGTCAGTAGCCGCTCAAGCCCCGCGCGGCTCAGTGCGCGGGGGGCAGTCCCTGAAGGACCGGGCGCTCCGACTCGAGCGCCCGCTTCAGCCGGCGCTGCGCCTGCTTCAACTCCTCCAGGATGCGCTCGGCGTCCACCACCGAGCGCATCGCGAGCCCGCACGCGGGCGTCAGCAGCACCGTGGACACCGCGCGGGCGAAGCCGATGTCGCTGGGCAGGGCCGCCTTCAGCGACGCCTCCACCGAATCCGCCAGCTCCTCCACCGAGTACGTCGACGCCAGGTCCGTGGGGATGACGCCCAGGCTGAACGTGGCGCCGGACGCGAGGAAGCGCTCCAGCGCGTCCGTCTCCTCCAGCATCGCGTCCAGTGACAGCCGCACGTCCAGCGACACCAGGTCCGCCTGCGCGTCCAGCAGCACGCCCCAGTCCGTGTTGCCGCAGCAGTGGACGCCCACGAGCGCGCCCTCGCGCTGCAGGGCCACCACCAGGAGCCGCAGCTCCTGCTGCGCCAGCAGGTGCTGGGGGTTCATCCGCACGTAGGCGTAGAGCCCGGGCTCATCCAGGTAGAACAGGGGCGTGGTGCCCGTGCGCTTGAGGGCGCGCACCATGGCCAGCGCGCGCACCATCACCAGCCGGTAGAGCGCCGCGTCCAGGCCGGGCACCGCCAGCACCGGCTCCCCCGTCGCCGTGCGCACCACCGAGCGGACCGTGAAGGGGCCGGCCAGCTGCGCCTTCGCGAACGCCAGCTTGCGGTGCTCCACCTCCCAGAGGAACGGCTTCCACGCCCGACACGCGTCCGCCGTGGGCTCGAAGGACTCCAGGTCCCCGGAGGCCAGCGCGGACTCCAGCCGCGCCTCGAAGGCCGCGCGGCCGGCGGCCCAGGCCTCCACGTCCACGGTGCAGACCCCGTCCTCGTCGAAGCGCAGGCCCGGCAGGCCCTCCAGCGCCGCGGGGATCATCAGCTCCGAGGGATGCCCCACCGGCAGCTGCGGCAGGAACGGGATGTCCATGGCGAGCGCGACCTGGAGCCCCAGTTCCACCTGGGTGTGCGGCAGGCTGCCGATGCCCGTGGTGGCACACGCGGGCAGGAGCTGGACGGCGCGACGGATGGCGGGCGAAGGCATGGCGGCAATCTATCCCTTCCGGCGCGACCGGGCCCAGGCTTCGGCCCCGACGCGTCAGGTCACGGAGAAATACGTGGCGTTCGGGTGGTGGAAGACGATGGCGGACACGCTCGCCTCCGGCTCCATCATGCAGCCGTCGGTGAGCTGCACGCCGATCTCCTCCGGCTTGAGCGCGGCGAACAGCTTCGTCTGGTCCTCCAGCCGGGGACACGCCGGGTAGCCGAACGAGTAGCGCTTGCCGGTGTACTCCGCGCGGAAGCGCTCCAGCATCGACATGTCCGGCCGGTCCGGGAAGCCCCACATGCTGCGCAGCTGCGTGTGCAGCAGCTCCGCGTAGCCCTCCGCGGTCTCCAGCGCCAGCGCCTGCACCGCGTGCATCTTGAGGAACTCGCCCTTCGCCTTGAAGCCGTCCGCCAGCTCGCGGATGCCCGACCCCGCCGTGGTGACGAACAGCGACAGCGCGTCCACGGGCTTCCCGCCCTGGAGCGGCTTCACGTAGTCCGCCAGGCACAGGCCGTTGTCCTTGTCCTGCCGGGGGAAGTCGAAGGACGTGACGGGCTCGCCCGTCGCGCCGTCGAAGAGGAGCACGCGGTCTCCGTCGCTCCCGGCCTTGAAGAACTGGAACACCGAGCGGGCCTGCATCACGCCGCCGCGCAGCAGCGCCTTCAGCTCCTCCACCGCCTCCTTCAGCGCCAGCGCCTTGCGCCCCTCCTCGGTCTTCGCGAGGTCGGCCTCCGCCGGGGTGCCCAGCGCGCGCGACGACGTGCGCAGGCCCAGGTGGCGGCCGTAGAGCATCACCGGGTTGATGAACTTCCAGATGTGGTCGAGCGGCGTGTTCGTCAGCACGTGCCGCGCGAAGTCCGGCGCGGGGGGCACCGCGTCCAGCAGCGGCACCTCCGCGCTGCGCGAGCGACGCACCGGGGCCGCGGGCGCGGGGCGCTCCTTCACCTCCTGCGCGAGCTTGAAGCGGCGCGCGGCCAGGTCGTCCCGCAGCTTCGCGTGAGCCCCCGGTTCGACGATCTGCTTGGCCAGCTCCAGGCCGTTCATCGCGTCCTGCGCGTACGCCACCGTGCCGCCGCCGTAGGCCGGGGCGATGTTGCGGTCCACGAAGTTGCGGCTGAGCGCGGCGCCGCCCACCAGGATGGGCGTCTCCACGCCCGCGCGCTTCAGGTCCTCCGCGGTGGCCACCATCTGGTGCGCGCTCTTCACCAGCAGGCCCGACAGCCCGAGGATGTCCGGCCGGTGCTCCCGCACCGCCAGCACCAGCTGCTCCGGCGGGACCTTGATGCCCAGGTTCACCACCTGGAAGCCGTTGTTGGCGAGGATGATCTCCACCAGGTTCTTGCCGATGTCGTGCACGTCCCCCTTCACCGTGGCGAGGACGATCTTCCCGCGCGACGCCGCCTGGGTCTTGCTCATGTGCGGCTCCAGGTGGCTCACCGCCGCCTTCATCGACTCCGCGCTCTGGAGCACCTCCGCGACGATGAGCTCGTTCGCCCCGAAGAGCCGGCCCACCTCGTCCATGCCCTTCATCAGCGGCCCGTTGATGATCTCCAGCGGCGCCATCTCCTTCATCGCCAGGTCCAGGTCCGCGACGAGCCCGTCGCGCGTGCCTTCGATGATGTAGCGCTGGAGCCGCTCGTTCAGCGGCAGGCTGCTCACCTGGGCGCGCGCGGGCTTGCGCTCACGGAAGTGCGCCGCGAAGGGCGTCACGGGGTCGGCGCCCCGGTTGTAGATGAGGTCCTCCGACAGCTTGCGCTCCTCCTCCGGCAGCGACGGGTAGCGCTCCAGCTTCTCCGAATTGACGAGCGCCATGTCCAGGCCGGCCTGCACGCAGTGGTACAGGAACACGGAGTTGAGGACCTCGCGGCCCGCGGTGGGCAGGCCGAAGGACACGTTGCTGATGCCCAGCACCGTGCGGCACTCGGGGAAGCGCTGCTTGATGAGGCGCACGCCTTCAATGGTCTCCACGCCGCTGCCGGTGTACTGCGCGTCGCCGGAGGCGCAGGGGAAGACGAGCGGGTCGAAGTACAGGTCCTCCGGGCGCATGCCGTACTTCTGGGTGAGCAGCGCGTAGCTGCGCTCGGCCACGGCGAGCTTGCGGTCGCGCGTGACGGCCATGCCCACCTCGTCGATGCAGCCCACCACCAGCGCCGCGCCGAACGCCTTCGCGAGCGGGACCACCTTCTCGAAGCGCTCCTCGCCGTCCTCCAGGTTGACGGAGTTGATGATGGCCTTGCCCTGGCAATACGTGAGCGCCATGGCGATGACCTTCTCGTCCGTCGAGTCGATCATCAGCGGCACGCGCACCTTCTTGACCACCACCTCCAGGAAGTGGCGCATGTCCTCCAGCTCGTCCCGGTCCGGGTTCGCGAGGCAGATGTCGATGACCTGCGCCGCCCGCCGCACCTGGGCCCGGGCGATCTCCGACGCGTCGTCGAACTGGCCCGCGACGATGAGCTCCTTGAACTTCTTGCTGCCGATGACGTTGGTGCGCTCGCCCACGATGATGGGGCGCTGCTCGTCCGTCACCTCCAGGTAGTCCACGCCGGACAGCGACGAGCGCGGCTTGGGCACCTCCGTGCGCGGCTTGAGGCCCTTCACCATCGCGGCGAGCGCTTCGATGTGGCCCGCGTGCGTGCCACAACAGCCCCCCACCACGTTGAGCCAGCCGCTGTCACAGAAGCGCTTGAGCGACCGGGAGATCATCTCCGGCGACTCCAGGTACTGGCCGTTCTCATCCGGCAGGCCCGCGTTGGGCACGCACGACACCGGGAAGGAGCTCATGGACGACAGCGAGCGGATGTGGTCCGTCATGAAGTCCGGACCCGTGGCGCAGTTGAGCCCCAGGTAGAGCAGCTCCGTGTGCTCCAGCGACGTGGCCAGGCTCTCCACGGACTGGCCCGCGAGCATCGTGCCCATGGGTTCGATGGTGCCCGACACCGCCACCGGCAGCGCCCAGCCCAGCTTCCTGAACGCCCGGTCGATGCCCAGGAGCGCCGCCTTCACGTTGCGCGTGTCCTGCGCCGTCTCCACCAGCAGGTAGTCGGAGCCGCCCACCGCGAGCCCCTCCGCCTGCACGGCGAAGTTGTCCACCAGCTCCTCGAAGGTGATGCCGCCCGTGACGCTGATGGCCTTCGTGGTGGGCCCGATGGAGCCCGCCACCCAGCGCATCCGCCCGTCCTTCGCCTCCGCGGCCTTCGCGGCCTTCAGCGCGAGCTGGGACGCGGCGATGTTGATCTCCATCGCCTTGTGGCCCAGGTCGAACTCCGCCAGCACCACCGGCGTGCCGCCGAAGCTGTCCGTCTCCGTCACGTCCGCGCCCGCGGCGAAGTACTTCGCGTGGATGCCTTCGATGACGTCCGGGCGCGTGAGCACCAGGTGCTCGTTGCAGCCCTCGAACTCCGGGCCCCCGAAGTCCGCCGCGACGAGCTGGTGCCCCTGCAGCAGCGTGCCCATGGCGCCATCCAGCACCAGGATGCGCTCGCGCATCGCGGCCTTGAGCGCCTCCACGCGCTGGCCGTGCTCCCCGGGGGGGAGCGGCAGGGGGTGGGCGATGTGGCTCGTCATGACGGTTTGACTCCGGTCAGCAGGAAGACGCGGAAGGGACTGGCCCCGTCGCGCGCGTGCGTCTCGCGGGTGAACGACGTGAAGCCGGCCTCGCGAAGGGCCGCTTCCAGGACTTCGGGCGAAAAGCCCAGGTGCCGGTGCCCCAGCCGGTCCAGCACCCACTTCTCTTCGTGCGGCATCAGCTCCAACACCACCAGCCGCCCGCCGGGCTTGAGCAGCCGTGCGGCTTCAGACACCACCGCCGTCGGCGACTCCACGTGGTGCAGGCTCTGCGAAATCACCACCAGGTCCATCCGCCCGCCCTGGAGCGACAGCCGGTGGAGGTCCTCGCGCAGGAAGGTGATGTTGGTGAGCGCGTCGCGCTGGGCCAGCACCCGGGCCTGCCCCAGCGCGTCCTCGCTCTGGTCGATGGCCCACACATGCCGCGCCCACCGCGCCATCGCCCGGCTGAACACCCCCGTGCCACAGCCGAAGTCCGCCACGTCCAGCGGCGGCAGCAGCGACGCCAGCGCCCCCGCCCAGAGGAACCACGACTGGCCCGGCTCCAACAGCCGCTCGTTGAGCGCCTGCCGGTCCTCCCGCGCGCGCAAGAGGTCGTTGAGCCGCGCGGAGTCCCCCGCGGCGTCCTCCGCCTCGCGCGCCAGCCGGACGAGCGGCCAGCGGGCGTCGTCCGGCTCCAGGGCCAGCGAGTAGTAGGTGAAGCCCGCCTGCCGCTCCTCCCGGATGAGCCCCAGCCCCTTCAGCTTGGCCAGGTGGTGCGACACCGACGACTGCGCCACCCCCACCAGCGACACCAGCTCCGTCACGTTCAGCGGCGCCTGCGCCACCAGCCGGAGGATGCGCAGCCGCGTCGTGTCCCCCAGGACACGGAAGGATTGGGAGAGGATGTCCATATCGAGCCATCAACATATATCGATGCTCTGACATCCAGACAATGGCCCCGGCAACGCATTGCGTTGCCTTGGGTCGCAACCATCCCGTAAAAATCCGATATGGCGCCCTCTTCCACGCTTCACACCCTGCTCGAAGGCAAGCGGTTCGGGCTGGTCCTCTCCGCGGGTTACTTCGGCTTCTACGGCCACGCGGGCTTCCTCAAGGGCCTGCACGGCTCCGGCCTGAAGCCGCACGCGTACGCGGGCACGTCCGCGGGCGGCATGGTGGCGGCGTACGCGGCGGCGGGCATGGCCATGCCGGCGCTGGAGGAGCTGGTGCTGCGCCAGACGCGGGCCAACTTCTGGGACCCGGACCCGCTGGGCGCGATGCTCAACGTGGCGGCCCAGGGGCACGGCTTCACCGGCCTGCTCAAGGGAGAGCGCTTCCGGCGGTTGCTGGAGGAGACGCTGCCGGTCCCCACCTTCGAGGACCTGCCGCACCCGCTGCTGCTCACCGCGGCCAACCTCACCCACGGCACGCATGAGGTCTTCACCACCGGGGACCTGGCCCCGCGCGTCCACGCGACCTGTGCCTACCCCGGCCTCTTCCGCGCGGTGCCGCTGGACGGACAGCTGTTCTGGGACGGCGGCCTCGTGGACAAGGCCCCCGCGCTGTCGCTGCACGAGAGCGCCATTGGCAAGGACCTGGACGCCATCCTCGTGCACTACCTGCCCAGCCGGACGCGCAAGGTCGTGGGCGGCCCCATGGCCTATCCCCAGGGCCTGGCGGCCGGGTCCGCCGCGCTCCGGCGCGACCACTTCCGCCTCCAGCTCACCGTGCTCCAGCAGCGCCAGGTGCCCGTCTACGTCGTCGTCTCCAACCTGCCGCCCGTGACGCCCGCCACGCTGGAGCGCGGCTTCGACGCGCTGGACCAGGCCCAGCTGTCGGCCGAGCGCTCCCTCGCCCGGCCGCCCCTTCCCTTCTTCGAGCAGAGCACCTGAGACGCCTGCATCCCCCCCCCGCTTCAGCGAAGCGCGAATAAAACAACAGGACAGAAATAGCAGAATAGTCAGACTTAAATGACAGACCGGCATGCGATGGTGGGGTGGCAGTCCATCCCGGAGGAAGTCCATGCTGAAGTCGACGCTGTCCTTGCGCCCCCCGCGGGGCGCGGTCATGGCTGTGTCCCTGCTGGCGTTGGCCCCCGTCGCGGGTGCCGCGCCGAAGCTCGCGCCGCGCGCGCTCACCGCGAAGCCCACGGGGCGCGAGCTGCCCGCGGGGACGCTGGTGGAGCGCCTGGTGGTGAAGTTCCATGAAGGCAGCCACGTGCGCCTGCGCGGCGACGCGCTGCGCGTGCTCGCGTCGGAGCGGAGCGTGGCCGAGCGCGACCTGCTGTCCGGCCTGCGGCTGGACGACGCGCGGCTGGAGGCGGACGTGGCGCAGGTGGCGGCGCTGCTGGAGCGCGCGCCGCGCATCGGCTCGCTGGACCGGGTGTTCCAGGCGGAGGAGGCCGCACTGGACGCGAGCAAGGCGTCCGGTGAGAAGCAGGGCGGCGAGCAGTTGGCGGACCTGAACCTGTACTACGAGGTCCCGCTGCTGCCCGGCACCACCGCGGAGGGCGTCGCGGAGCTGGTGGCGGCGCTCAACCGCGTGTCCAGCGTGGAGACGGCCTACGCGGCGCCGCCCGCGGAGCCGGCGATGGTGAACTTCGGGATGGACGCGGGGCTGCGCGCGCTGCTGGCGGCGGACCCGCCCGTCACGCCGCTGTACCAGGGCAACCAGGGCTACCTCAACGCGGCGCCCGGCGGCGTCAACGCGACGTACGCGTGGACGGTGAACGGCGGCCGGGGCACCAACGTGAGGTTCGTGGACATCGAGGGGGGCTGGCGCACCACCCACGAGGACCTCCCGGCGCTCTTCCGCCAGGGCGGCGCGCAGATCAACGACCTGGGCTGGCGCAACCACGGCACCGCGGTGCTGGGTGAGATCATCGGCGTGGCCAACAGTATCGGCGTGACGGGCATCGCCAACGGGGCGACGGCGGGCGTGGAGGCCATTGGCCAGCAGAGCACCGCGAGCGCCATCACCAACGCGGCGGCGGCGGCGGGCGCGGGCGGCGTCATCCTCATCGAGCTGCACGCGGGCGGCCCCAACGACGGCACGGCCTGCACGTGCAACACGTCCCAGTGCAACTACATCGCGATGGAGTACTGGCAGGACAACTTCGACGCCATCCGCAACGCCACCGCCAACGGCGTCATCGTGGTGGAGGCGGCGGGCAACGGCAGCGCGAACCTGGACGCGGCGGCCTACGGCGGCCTCTTCAACCCGGCCACGCGCGACTCGGGCGCCATCATCGTGGGCGCCAGCACCGCCAGCTCGCCGCGCACGCCCATGTGCTGGACCAACTTCGGCCAGCGCGTGAACGTGCACGGCTGGGGTGAGTCCGTCGTCACCACCGGCTACGGCGACCGCTTCGGCAGCGCCTCCGGCGAGGACCGGTACTACACGTCCACGTTCAGCGGCACGTCCAGCGCGTCGCCCATCGTCGTGGGCACCGCCCTCAGCGCGCAGGGCGTGGCCCGCGCCAACGGCCGGGTGCTGACGTCCGTCCAGATGCGCAGCCTCCTGCGCAACAACGGCACCGCCCAGGCCCCGGACTCGCGGCAGATTGGCCCGCTGCCCGACCTGCAGAAGGTCCTGCCCAAGGTCATCTCCGGCAACTTCTGAGCCGGCGCCTCTCGCGTCCCTGTCGCAAGCCAGGCCCTCCGGACCTTCGGGTGCGGAGGGCCCTCTTCGCCTCAGTGCCCGCTGTAGCGGCGGTGGTCCACCATCAGGCAGCGGTCCTGCACCACGCGGATGCCCGCGGCCGCCAGCTTCCGGGCCGCTTCGTCGTTGCGGATGCCGGACTGGAACCAGACCGCCTTGGGCTTCTTCGCGATGATGTCGTCCACGTGCTGGTCGATGTCGCCCGGCCTGCGGAACACCTCCACCACGTCGATGTCGCCCGGGATGTCCACCAGCCGCCGGTACACGGGCTTGCCCAGGATCTTCTTCGCGTCCGGGTAGTAGACGGGCACGGGCACCACGTCCACGCCCGCCTTCGCCAGATACTCGGGCACGTAGTACGCGGGCTGGGCGGAGTGGTCCTCCGTCTTGATGCCCAGCACCGCCACCCGCCGCGCGTCCTGCACCACGCGCTTCACGCCCGCTTCGTCCTCGATGAGGTACTCCGCGTGATTCATGGCCCTTCCTCCTGAAGCGTCTCCGCCTGCGATTCGGTGGTGAGCGTCACGGTCCCGCCCTCCCCCACCGCCTTCACCTTCAGCAGCCGGCGCACCGGCACGAACCGGCCGCGCGCGATCACCTGCTCGCCTTCACACGTCACGCCCTTGAAGAGCTCGGGGGACCCGGCCTCCGACCACGCGGCCCGCATCTCCGCCGGGGCCTTGGTGGGCAGCGCGTCCAGGCACGTGAGGCTCAGCGCCACCGCGTCGCCGAACATCGTGGGCCGCGTGCCGTCCACCGTGCGCTCCAGCAGGTAGGCCCGCTCCACGCCGTCCACGGACACGAAGTCCACCGCCCACGTGCGCTGGCCCTCCACCAGGTTGCGCTGGAGCAGCCCCGAGTACTTCGCCTCCCACTCGCGGCGCGTGCGGATCTCCAGCGCCTCCGGCGCGAAGAAGCGCTCCACCTCCGCGACGCCCGGCCCGGAGGGCGCCACCTGCCGCAGCGCCTCCTCCGCGGCCTCCGCGCCCACCAGCTTCACGAAGGTGCCGTCCGCCGCCAGCTGCATGCGCAAAGTGAAGCGCTCCAGCACGGCGCCGGCCAGCGACGGCACGTCCTGTCCGGCGTGGACCTGCCGCGGGGTGCGCACCGCCTGGGTCACGCGCCAGCCGCCGTCGGAGGGGGTGAAGCGCGTCTCCGTGGTGAAGGCGGCCTCGTCGCGGGCCTCCGGCTGCCCCGGGCGCTGGACGGCGCGGGTGGCGCGCACGGATTCGGTGAGCAGGCGGTCCACGGGGGGCTTGAAGTCCAGGCGCACCGGTGGGGGCAGCCCCGGCGCGGGGTTGAGCGGCGGATACCGGGACTTGCACCCGGCGGCCAGCGACAGCACGAGACACCACCACAGGGGACCAGGACGCATGCGCTCGCGAACGCTGGCAGAAAGCCGGCGCGCCCGCGAGCGTCTTGCAAGGTCCAAGCGCGGTGTCACCGCGCGGGTGACACTACGGGTGGCGGGTGTCGCCTTCCTCGCCCTCGATGCGGTCCCGGCCGATGTTGCGCCGGTCGCGGTCCACGCCGTCGTCGTCCCGGAGGCCGTTCATCGCGAAGCGGCGCTCCGCCTCCGCCAGGTCGCGCAGCACGTGCTCGCGCAACATGTACTCCTGCTGTGGCAGGGACTTGAGGATGTTGATGATGTCGACCGGGGCCTCGTTGTCCGCGGCGGCCTCGACCAGTTCCTCGCGCGTCGCGGGGTACTCCACCCCATCCAGATGCGGGGTGATGGAGCGCGCCGGATCCTCCGCCAGTCCGTAAGCCATCGTGCCTTCCACCTTTCTCTGCCCGGGCCCCCAGGCCCGGACGACGTCCACGAGACAACGTGGGGACGGCGGCCGCCCCGGGCCAGCTTGACGCCGAACCCCCTTCGACGCCGGGCGGGCGGGGGAGCGGCCGTCCTGCCCGCGCCCGCTTCAGGGTAGAGTCCCCCGGCGCCAACGCCCGCCGGAGTCTCCCGATGTCCCCTGCCTCCCTGCTCCTCGCCTGGCTCACGCTCGCCACCCCACCGGCCGGCGAGCCCTCCGACGTCCCCACGCCTCCTCCCACCCGAGCCCCGGCCGACGTCTACGCCCTGGACGACGCCGCCTTCGTCGCCCAGGCCCGCCGCGACCTGGAGACGCTGCGCCAGGGCACGGAGGGGCTGCGCCGGCTGCGCGAGGAGGCCTTCCGCTCCAAGGCGCTGTACCGGCGCGAGCAGGGCGTGCCGTACACCCCGGAGGAGAAGCAGCTGCTGGTGTCCACCTGGGCCGCCTTCTTCGACTGCTTCCTCTCCACGGAGGTGGTGCGCCAGCGCTACTGGGACTTCCTCAAGGCGCCCTCCCTCCTGCAGCCGAAGAAGCACGCCTGGGGCTTCCTGCTCACCCACGCCGCGCTCGCCTCGGAGCTGGCCCAGGGGCTGGCCTTCGCGGACCTGGCCGGGGGGCAGGCGCAGCTGAACGTCCTCCTGGACGAGCCGGGCCCCGAATACGGCCTGCCCGCGCGCGCCTTCAGCCGCTTCAAGGAGAAGGTCGTCCACGTGGGCACCACCACGCAGCTGTTCACCGGCGACGGCTACCGCGCGACGCTCAACCCCGTGCTGGCGAAGGCGGGCATCCTGAACGAGCCCGGTGTGCCCGCGCTGCTCCAGGCGATGAAGCAGGACAGCCAGAGCGCGCGCTCGCGGCTGCTCTTGCGCGGCCCGGTGCTCTTCGCCAAGGCCGCCGCGGACCTCACCCAGGAGTCCACCGCCCGGGCGGTGTTCCCGGTGCAGAAGACGGTGGCGGAGTGGATGGGGGACACGCGCGTGTACCGCGTGGGCCGGCCGCTCATCTCCCGCGAGCAGACGCTCGCGCTGCTTCCGCGCATGGCCCCGGGCGACGTGATGGTCGCGCGCCAGAACTGGTTCCTGTCCAACATCGGCCTGCCGGGCTTCTGGCCGCACGCGGAGCTCTACCTGGGCACCGCCCAGGAGCTGGCCCAGGCCTTCGACGCGGATCCCGAAGTGAAGGCCTGGGTGGCCACCCTGCCCGGCCATCCGGAGACGTTCACCGCCCACCTGGCCCGGGCGTTCCCCGCCAAGTGGAAGGAGTACAACGGCCAGGACGCGCACGGAGACCCGGTGCGCATCATCGAGGCCATCAGCGAGGGCGTGAGCTTCACCGGCGTGGAGCACGGCATGCACGTGGACTACCTGGGCGTGCTGCGCCCGCGCCTGTCGGCCGTGGACAAGGCGCGCGCCATCCTGCGCGCCTTCACCTTCCAGGGCCGGCCCTACGACTTCAACTTCGACTTCTTCTCCGACCAGACGCTGGTGTGCACGGAGCTCGTCTGGAAGTCGTACGCGCCCTCCAAGGACATGAAGGGCTTGGACATCCCCCTGGTGAGCGTGGCGGGGCGGCGGACGCTGCCGGCGAATGAAATCGTGCGCGTCTTCGATGCCGAGTACGGCAAGCCCGACCGGCAGTTCGACTTCGTGGCCTTCCTGGACGGGCGGGAGACCCAGGGGGACGCCGTCGAAGCGAACGCGGACGCTTTCCGTTACACCTACCGGCGGATGAAATGGGACATCGCCCAGGAGTAGGCACACCACCATGACGGAAGACACGGCGAACGAGTTCCTGGACCTGGCCACCTCGCTCTACGAGCGGATGATCACCCAGCAGCAGGCGAAGGTCTTGCGGCTGGCGCGCGAGGCGGTGCCCAACATCGGGCCGGAGGAGATGCGCAACCCGCACGACTTCCCCCAGCTGAAGGAGCACCCCTCCTTCGAATTCGAGGACGGAATCCTGGCGGGGCTCATCTCCGCGCACATGGCCATCCGGGCGGAAATCAAGGGCCGGCTGCCCGCGACGCCGCCAGGGGCATGATGCCCGGTTGCCTGCCTTTGCCGTGGGGACCTTCCGTGGGGTACTGGTGCGCACCGTGAGCTTTCCCTCTGGATTCGGCCCTCCACTGGCGCGCGAGCGGCTGGTGTCTTCCCTGGCCGCGGATCCCCCGCGGCTGGACCTGGCGGCGCTGGCCATCGCCACGCTGGGCCGGGAGGACCTGGACGCCCCGGCGTGCCTGCACACGCTGGACGCGCTCGCGGTGAGGGTCCAGCTGGAGGCGGAGCGGCTCACGGAGAAGGGCGAGGCCCTGGCGCCGCTGCGCGCCCTGCGCCACGTGCTGGCGGACATCGAGGGCTTCCGGGGCAACGAGGACGACTACCACGCCCCGGACAACAGCTTCCTGGACCGGGTGCTGGAGCGGAAGGTGGGGCTGCCCATCACGCTGTCCGTCCTCTACCTGGAGGTCGCGCGCCGCGCGGGCATCCCGCTGTACGGCGTCCCCTTCCCCGGCCACTTCCTGGTGGCGTGCGACGCGGGGGACCACAAGCTGGTGATGGACCCCTTCCACCACGGCGACATCCTCACGGAGCACGGCTGCGAGGAGCTGCTCAAGCGCGTGGCGCCGCAGCTGAAGTTCGACCGGGCGATGCTCGCGCCCGCGCCGGTGGAGCTCATCGCCTACCGGATGCTGTCCAACCTGCGCCGCGTGTACCTGGGGCGGGACGACAGCGAGCAGGGGCTGGCGGTGGTGGACCTGCTGCTGCTGCTGGCGCCGGACCACCCGGGCGAGCTGCGCACGCGCGCCACGCTGCTCACCACCATGGGCGCCTACCGCGCGGCCCTCAAGGACGTGGAGCGGTGCCTGGAGCTGTCCCCGGACGCGCCGGACCGCGAGCGCCTGGAGCTGTCCGCGCGGGAGCTGCGCGAACGCGCCGAGCTGCTCAACTGAAAGGAAGCCCGCACGTGTCGTCCGCGCCCGAACCGAAGGTGAAGCCCTGGACGCGCCTGCGCCGGGGGCTGGAGCACGACTTCAGCGTGGTGAAGGTGCGCGAGGACATCGTGGCCGACCCGCGCACGAACCTGGAGCACCCGCGCGTGCGGATGGAGTGCGCGGACTGGGTGAACGTCATCGCGGTGACGAAGGCGGACCAGCTGGTGATGGTGCGCCAGTTCCGCTTCGGCATCGACGCGGCGACGCTGGAGGTGCCGGGCGGCTGCGTGGATCCGGGCGAGGACCCGGCCGCGGCCGCCGCGCGGGAGCTGGAGGAGGAGACGGGCTACCGCGCCGGACGGCTGGAGCCGCTGGGCGCCGTGCACCCCAATCCGGCCTTCCAGGCCAACCGGTGCTTCAGCTTCCTGGCGCTCGACTGCGAGCGCGTGAGCGACGGCCATCCGGATGACGGCGAGGACATCGCCGTGGAGCTGTATCCGCGCTCGGACGTGCCCCGGCTCATCCTGGAGGGCCACATCACGCACTCGCTGGTGGTGGTGGCCTTCTTCCTGGAGCGGCTGCGCGCGGACGCCCGGCGCTAGGGACTACCGCCCGGCGCGAGGCCGGGACGTCTTGCGGCCGGGCCGGGGCGCGGGGGCGGGCTTCGAAGGCGCGGCAGGGGCCTCGCGCTCCCAGGTGCCGGAGCGTCCGCCGGACTTGTGGTCCAGTTGCACGGCTTCGATGACCATGCCCCGGTCCACGCTCTTGCACATGTCATAGACGGTGAGCGCCGCCGCGCACGCCGCGGTGAGCGCCTCCATCTCCACGCCGGTGCGGTCCACCGTCTTCACCCGCGCGCGGACCTCCAGGCCCTCCTCCACCGGCGTGAGCGTCACGTCCACGCCCGCGAGCGCGATGGGGTGGCAGAGGGGCACGAAGTCCGGGGTGCGCTTGGCGGCCATGATGCCCGCGAGCCGCGCCGCCGCGAGCACGTCCCCCTTCTCCACCTGCCCCGCGAGGATGCGCTCGCGCGTGGCGGGCAGCATCCGCAGGCGCGCGGTGGCCACCGCCACGCGGTCCGTCTTCGGCTTGTCGCCGACGTCCACCATCTTCACCGGCCGGCCCCCTTCGCCACGGCGGCGAGCAGGTCGTCGGCCACGTCATCCGGGTCCTCCAGCCCCACGGACACGCGGATGAGGCTGTCGCGGATGCCGGCCTGGGCGCGCTCCTGGGGCGTCATCCGGCGGGCGCTGGCGCTGGCCGCGTGCATCACCAGCGTGCCCACGTCCCCCAGCGACGGCCCGGGCTTGCACACCCGCAGCGCCTCCAGGAACCGGTCCCCTTCCTGCTGCCCCGCGCCCTTGATTTCAAAGGCCACCATGGGCCCGAAGCCACCCTCCAGCACCCGCCCCGCCACCGCGTGGTCCGGGTGGGAGGCGAGGCCCGGGTAGATGACGCGCTCCAGGAGCGGCGACTCCGACAGACGCTTCGCCACGTGGAGGGCATGCTCGTTGTGGGCCTTCATGCGGACAGGCAGCGTGCGCAGCCCGCGCAGGGTGAGCCACGCCTCGAAGGGGCCCAGCACGTCGCCGGACAGCACGCGCGCCGAGCGCAGCGGGTCCATCCGCGACTTGGAGCCGCTCACCGTGCCGCCCAGCGCGTCGCTGTGGCCGTTGAGCCACTTGCTGGTGGACTGCACCGCGTAGTCCGCGCCCAGCTCCAGCGCGCGCTGCCCGAAGGGTGACGGGAAGGTGGCATCCACCGCGAAGACGGCGCCGGCGTCGCGGCACGCCTCCGCGAGCGCGCGGATGTCCGGCACGCGCAGCAGCGGGTTGGAGATGCTCTCCGCCAGGACCATGCGCGGGCGCCACTCGCGGATGCGGGCAGGCGCGTCCGCCTCCGTCTGGTTGAGCGGGCGCAGCTCCACGCCCCAGCGAGCGCACAGGTTCTTGTAGAGCAGCCGGGTGACGCCGTAGCCGTCCGTCGGCACCACCAGCACGTCCCCGGCCTTCCACGGCTGCGCGTCGAAGAGCGAGCGCAGCGCGGCCATGCCGCTGGCGTACGCGACGCAGGACTCGGCGCCCTCCAGCGCGGCGACCGCCTCCTCCAGCAGGGCCGCGTTGGGCGCGCTGATGCGGGCGTAGGCGTAGTCCTTGCCGTCCAGCGCGTCGGACAGGTCGTCGCTGCTGTCGAACCAGTTCACCGCCGCCGGGAAGATGGGCGGCATGACGGGCACCGCCTTGCTCCCGGTGAGCCGGGAGCCCGCGTGCACCGCTACCGTCTTCTGCTTCTTGCTCATGCGCGTGTCGTCTCGCTGGGACCGGTAGGGACCTACTCGCCGTGCTCGATGAGCCAGCGCTCCGCGTCGATGGCGGCCATGCACCCGGTGCCCGCGGCGGTGATGGCCTGGCGGTAGTAGCTGTCCTGCACGTCGCCGCAGGCGAAGACGCCCTCGATGTTGGTGCGCGTGGTGCCCGGCTGCGTCTTGAGGTAGCCGCCCTGGTGCGTCTCCAGGATGCCCTGGAACAGCTCCGTGTTCGGCGTGTGGCCGATGGCGACGAACAGGCCGTGCGCGTTGAGCAGCTGGCTGTCGCCGGTCTTGAGGTTGCGCACCACCGCGCCCGTCATCCCCTTGGCGTTGCCCACGACCTCCTCCACCGCGGAGTTCCACAGGAAGGAGATCTTCGGGTTGTTGAGGGCGCGCTCCTGCATCACCTTGGACGCGCGCAGGCTGTCGCGTCGGTGGATGAGCGTGACGTGGTTGACGATCTTCGCCAGGTACGTGGCCTCTTCCATGGCCGTGTCGCCGCCGCCCACCACCAGCACGTCCTGCTTCTTGAAGAAGGCGCCGTCACACGTGGCGCACGCGGACACGCCGCGGTTCTTGTAGGTGTCCTCGCCCTTGACGCCCAGCCACTTCGCGGTGGCGCCCGTGGAGATGATGACCGTCTCCGAGCGCACCTGGAGGCCGCTCTCGCTCTCCAGCAGGAAGGGCCGCTGGGAGAAGTCCACCTTGGTGACGTTCTCCATGTGCAGCACGGTGCCGAAGCGCTCCGCCTGCTTCTGGAAGCGCTCCATCAACTCCGGGCCGGTGATGGCCTCCGGGAAGCCGGGATAGTTCTCCACGTCGGTGGTGACCATGAGCTGGCCGCCCGGGACGCGCTGGGGGTGCTCCAGGGTGGGGCCGCCGGCGAACACCACGGGCTCCAGGTTGGCGCGCGCCGCGTAGATGGCGGCCGTGTAGCCCGCCGGGCCGGAGCCGATGATGGTGACCTTCTGGATCTTGTCCTGCGACACGGCGCCTCCTGCGCTCATACGTTGACGGGCCCGGACCGTACCAGACACCGCCGTCCTGACCATGATACGAACCTGGACCCCATGGATGCCGCTGTCCTCAAGAAGGTTGCGCTCTTCGAGGGATTGACCCAGGGCCAGCTCGCCAAGGTCGCCCGGATTGCCTCGTCCAGGACCTACTCCGCCGGTGACTACCTCTTCCGCGAGGGCGACACCGGGCAGGACATGTTCATCCTCACCGACGGCAAGGTTCGCATTTCCAAATCCGTGCCGGGCATCGGCGAGGAGGCGCTCGCCATCCTCGAAGCCGGCCAGTATTTCGGGGAGATGGCGGTCATCGAGGATTCGCCCCGCTCCGCGGACGCCATCGCCCACAGCGGCTGCACGGTGTGGGTCATCGAGCGGGCGAAGCTGGACCAGCTGATGTTCACGGACAAGGACCTGGCCTACGTCCTTCTCTGGACGTTCGTCCGCACGCTGAGCGAGCGGCTTCGCGAGACGAACGAGAAGATCAAGGGCTTCTTCGCCATCTCCCGCTTCTGACGGGTGCCTGCGGTCCGCTGCCGCCTCGCACGCCAAGAGTGCGGGTGGAGCATCGCTGTCCGTCCCGCCGCGAGGCCTCTTCGCGTGGGTCTGGACGGGCCACGTCCCGTGTCTTCGGAGTGCGCCATGAAGGGCACATGCCTTGCTGAAGCCCCCGCCGCGTGGACGGAGGCGGGATGGAACAGGGCGGCGAGGCGTGGGTGGGAACGGTCGGTGGGGAGGCCACGAGCGGAGGGTCGGTGAGGGTACGCGGCACCGGCATGGAGGATGCGCGCGAGCGCCTCTTCCGGCTGGGCGCGGAGGCCCTCACCGACCTGGAGTTGCTGGGCCTGTTGTGGACGGAGGGGCCCCGGGGCTTGAAGGACGCGGCGGACGGCGTGGCCCGGGGTGGGCTCAGGGCGCTGGTGCAGGAGGACCCGCGCGTGCTGTGCGCGCGAAAGGGCGTGGGGCCGTCCCGCACGTCCCGGCTGCTGGCGGCGCTGGAGTTGGGACGGCGCGCGCAGCGCTCGCCGGAGAAGCGCCCGAGGCTGCGCACGCCGAAGGACGTTCACGGATACCTGTACCCCACGCTGAGCGCGCTGCGGCGAGAGGTGTTCCATGTGCTGTGCTTCAACGCGCGCAACGTGCTGGTGCACGACGCCCGGGTGGCGGAAGGAACGTTGAGCGCGTGCCCGGTGGATCCGCGCGAGGTGTTCTCCGCGGTGCTGTCGTCGCGGGCGACGGCCATCGTGCTCGCGCACAACCACCCATCGGGAGACCCCGAGCCCAGCGTCCAGGACGTGGGCCTCACGGAGCACCTGGCGCGGGCAGCGGGGCTGCTGGGCGTGAAGCTGCTGGACCACGTCGTGGTGGGGGACGGCGCGTACGTGTCCATGCTGGAGCGGGGCCTGTTGCCGGACAGCGAGCGGGAGGGGCGACGCAAGTGCGGCACGCCAGGTGGGGGGTGGTGATGGGAGCGGGGGCGCTGCTGGGACTGGGGGCGAGTCCCGTGCGGGTGGAGCTGCTGGAGGACACGCGAGCCCTGGTGGTGCGCGCGGACGGAGGGCAGGCGTGCACGGTGGAGCGCTGGCGGCTGCCGCCGGGCGCTCGCGAGGGGGACGTCATCGTGGATGGCCGCCTGGACCTGGAGCGGACGGAGGCCCTGCGGCGCGAGGTCGCGCGGAAACGGGCCCAGCTGGCGGTTCCCCTTCCTCCGGGGCTCGAGCTGTGAGCTGGGGGCACCGGTGCCCACGGAAGGGATTGGCGTTGACGGCCAACCCAGGATGATGAACATGCGCGCGATGACGGAGTCCCTGCCCTTCCTCGAAGATGCCCAGCGGGGACTGGTGCGGCACTTCGGCCTCTCGGAGTTCCGCCCCGGCCAGGCCCCCGTCATCAGCTCCGTGCTGAGCGGCCGCAACACCGTGGTGGTGATGCCCACGGGCGCGGGCAAGAGCCTGTGCTACCAGCTCCCGGCGCTGCTCCTGCCGGGCATCACGCTGGTGGTGTCACCGCTCATCGCGCTGATGAAGGACCAGGTGGAGCAGCTCACCGCGCGGGGCATCCCGGCCACGTACATCAACTCGTCCTTGTCGGACGTGGAGCGGGCGGAGCGCCTGCGCAAGCTGCGCGCCCGCGAGTACAAGTTGCTCTACGTCGCGCCGGAGCGCTTCCGCAGCGGCGGCTTCCTGGAGCTGGTGTCGGAGCTGGGCGTGGAGCTGCTGGCCGTGGACGAGGCGCACTGCATCTCCCAATGGGGCCACGACTTCCGGCCGGACTACGCGCTGCTGGGACAGGTGCGCAAGCGCCTGCGGCCCCCGCGCACGGTGGCCCTCACCGCCACGGCGACGCCGCTGGTGCGCGAGGACATCGTCCGCGTGCTGCTCATGAAGGACCCGCACGTGTTCGCCCAGGGCTTCGACCGGCCCAACCTCTTCCTGGACGTGGTGAACGTCGGCGGGGACGAGGAGCGCCGGGAGGCGTGCGCGAGCCTGGCGGCGAAGGGGGGCAGCGGCATCATCTACTGCTCCACGCGCAAGGCGGCGGAAGGGATGCACTCCGCGCTCGTCACGCGCAAGGTGAAGGCGGTGCTGTACCACGCGGGCATGGAGGACGACGCCCGCCGCCAGGCGCAGGAGGACTTCATGTCCGCGAAGGACGCGGTGGCGGTGGCCACCAACGCCTTCGGCATGGGCATCGACAAGCCGGACATCCGCTTCGTCGCCCACGCCAACATCCCCCGGGCCGTGGAGGCGTACTACCAGGAGATTGGCCGCGCGGGCCGCGACGGCAACGCCGCCACGGCGGTGCTCCTGTTCAACCACGCGGACGTGTACACGCAGGAGCGCCTCATCCAGAGCAGCAACCCGTCCGAGGCGGTGCTGTCGGACGTGTGGGCGCAGCTGCAGGCCGTGGAGGAGTTCGAGCGGGGCGTGCACGCCCTGGCCGGCATGGTGGGCACCAGCGAGTTCGAGGTCTCCGCCGCGCTGAAGGTCTTCGAGCGCGAGGGCAAGCTGGAGCGCGGCGGCCGGGGCGAGGGCGAGTACGGGCTCACGCTGACGGACAAGGCCGCCAGCGCCCAGCCGCACGCGGCGGACGCGCAGAAGCTGCTCCGCTCGCTGCTGGAGACCTTCCCCGTGGGGCGGCAGGCCACCACGGAGCTGCCCATCCTCGCGCGGCGCACGGCGCTGTCGGAGGACGACTTGCGGCACGCGCTGGGCCTGCTGGAGAAGTCCGGCGTGGTGCGGGTGCGTCGGCCGTTCGCGGGGCGCTCCATCCGCGCGCTGGAGCGCGTCCCCTTCCGCGAGCTGTCCCTGGACCTGAGCCGGGTGCGCGAGCAGGAGCGCCGCAACCTGCTGATGCTCAAGAGCATGACGGACTACGCGTACACCCCCAAGTGCCGGCGCGCGTTCATCCTGCGCTACTTCGGGCAGGCGGACGCGGCGGCCGTGTGCGGCACGTGCGACCGGTGCGCGGGCAGCATGATGCCCAAGCCGTCGGGCTCAGCCTCGCGCTCCGCGCCGGCCGCCGCTGGCGCGCCGGTGACGGTCTACAGCGAGCTGGCCTCCATGGAGCTGCGCCGCTGGCGCAAGGACCTGGCGAAGGACCTGGGCGTCGCGCCCTTCATCATCTTCAACGACGCGACGCTGCTGGGGTTGGCCTCCGCGCTGCCCGTGGACCGGGAGTCCTTCCTCGGGGTGAAGGGCACCGGAGAGAGCCGCTGGGAGCGCTTCGGTCCCAAGGTGGTGGAGATCTGCCTGATGGCGCGCGCTGCGGGCCATGAGCCGCAGGTGGCCCCGGTGGCCCCTCGCGTGCGCAAGGCGAAGACGCGCCACTAGCCGGTCAGCCCGGCGGGGGGCCGTCGCCGCGAGTCGCGCGCAGGGCCGCCCACCGCAGCACGGCCATCAGGGCGCCCACCACCACCGCGAGCAGGAAGATCACCAGCACGGTGACGACACCGAAGACGGCGCGCACACCGAGTTCGGAGATCTGCCCGTTGGTGTACGCCTGGCGCAGCGGCTCCATGGTGTGGCTCAGCTCCAGCGCCCTCGCCGGCAGCGAGTCGAGCGCCATGGAGAGGCGCTCGATGAAGGGCGAGGAGTCCCACCGCCGGATGGCCTCCACGACGATGCCCGTCAGCAGATAGAGCACCGACAGCAGGAAGGCGTTGCCCCACATGACCTGCAACAAGGGGGACGACGGGGGCCGCTCTCTCACCTGAGGCACGCTACCGCGACGCCCGTCGCTTGAGGAGCGGGAGGGCCTTCTTCACCCGGTTCGCGTCCGGCGCCCCACTGGCGAGCCGCAGGAAGGCCTCGTAGGCCTCCACGGCCCGGGGAAGCTCCGAGGACTCGCGCACCAGCACGTCCGCCAGCGCCAGATGCGCCAGACCGTCCGTGGGCTCCAGCTCCACGGCCTTGGCCAGCGCCTCGCGGGCAGGGGCCTCCTGCCGCTGCTTGAAGGCCACCAGTCCCAGCGCCAGGTACGCGCGCCCGCTGTAGGGGGCAAGCCGCACGGCCTCGTCCGCCGCCGCGCGGGCCTCCTTCATCGCCCCCGCGCCTAGCAGCACGCGCGCCAGCGTCACCTGGGCGAACGCCTTGTCCCAGACGGTGTGCGCCTTGTCGGCCAGGTCCTGCAGCGTGCGCGCCGCGCCACGTCCACCGCCGGGCAGCTGCGTGTACAGCTCGCCCACGCGGCCGCACGTCGCATCCGGCCCCTCGCGCCGCGCCGCCGCGAAGGCCGCGTCCGCGCTCTCCACCTGGCCCTGGCGCAGGAACGCCTGGGCGATCTCGCAGAAGGTGTCCGGGTCCTTGGAGTCCAGCTTGTTGGCACGCTCCAGGGCCGCGAAGCCGCCCTTGGCGTCGCCGTTGGAGAACAGGAGCGCCGCGCGCAGCCGCTGCCCTTCCGCGTCGTCCGGGGCCAGCTTCACCGCCCGGCCCGACGCCCCTTCGGCCTCCTTGCGGCGGCCGGACTGGTACAGGGCCAGCGCGAAGCCCTTCTGCGCGGCGGCGTTGCCCGGGTTGTCCAACTGCCACGCCTCGAATTGCTTCAGTGCCTCCGGCGTGCGCCCCAGCGCCAGGAGCGCGCGGCCCAGCGCGTCCAGGGCCTCGCCGTGCGAACCATTGCGCTCCACCGCCTGCGTCAGCGGCTTGACCGCCATGTCCGGCAGGCCGCGCGACAGGAGCAGCCGCCCCAGCGAGCACGCACCTTCGTAGTCCCGAGGATCCTTCAGCGCTTCGTCGAACTGGCCCTGCGCCTTGTCGAGCGCGCGCTCACGCCAGTACACCTGCCCCAGCGCCACGCGCAGGTCGGTGCGGGGCTTCTTCGCCAGCGCCTTCTCCAGCACGTCGCGCGCCTGGGCGCCGTTGCCCTCGTTGGCATCCGCCAGCGCCAGCCACGCGACGGCCTCCGGAGGATAGCGGTCGTTCACGCGCGTGCGGCCCAGCTCCACGCGGGCGCGCTTCCAGTCCCCCAGCCGCGCGTACGCCGCACCGCGGACCAGCGACACCTTGCGCCCACTGTCCGCGTCCAGCCGTTGCAGCGCTTCACGCTCGCGGTCGCGGTCCAGCAGCGTGCGTCCCAGTCCCTCCTTCGCGGCCTCGCTCTTGGGCTGCAGCTTCAGCGCGGCCTCATAGGCCTGCTGCGCGGCCTCCAGCTTGCCCGCCGCGCGACCCGCGGCCCCGAGCGCCAGCTCGAAGTCCATGGCCAGCGGCCCCTGCGTGCCCTTGGAGAGCAGCGCCCGCGCCTCTTCGTACCTGCCCAGCGCGGACAACAGCTCGCCGTGCACCAATTGCTGACGCGGCTGGAGCGCGGGGGGCAGCTTGGGGTCCTGGGACAGGGGCGCCACGTCCGCCAGCGCCGCGTCCAGGTCCTGCTCCAGCGCGAGCCGGCTCTCGGCCATGCCGATGCGGGCGGCCGGGTGCTCCTTGGAGACCTCCCTGGCGCGCTTGAACATCTCCAGTGCCTGCGGGAAGTCCTCGGAGGCCAGGTAGTAGCCCCCCAGCGCCACCAGCGCGCGGACGTTGCCCGGCGACGCCTTGAGCGCACGGTCGAAGCGGTCCAGGGCCTTCTTCTCGTCCTTGTCGGCCAGGAGCAGGCTGCCCGCGAGCGCGTGCACCTCCGTCACGTCGTCCTGCGCGCCGAGCAACGCACGGCGCGCGGACTCACGGCCGCGGTCGTCGGCGACGAGCGCGTTGGTGGCGAGCACCAGCCCGTTGAAGCCGTCCTTCACGCCCGGCTTCTCCAGCGCCTCCAGCGCCAGCCGGCGGTCCTCGGAGGCGGCGCCGTGGTCCTGGTAGCGAAGGGCGTGCGCGTAGCCCGCGAGCGCCCAGGCGGCCGGACTGGATTCGTCCATGTCGCGCGCGCGGTCGAGCTGCCGGAGCGCTTCGTCCAGCGAAGCGCCCGTGTCCTGCGCCACCGCGCGCTTCGCGAGGTCCAGCGTCTCCGCCAGCGTCTGTCCGCCCTGGCGGGAGCGGTAGAGGATGAAGAAGCCCGCGGACGCGCTCAGGAAGATGAGGGCCACGAAGAGGGCCACGGTCTTGGTGCCGTAGCGCTCCAGGAGGGACTGCTTCGCCCGCTCCTTGGCGATCTTCTCGTGCATCTCGCGCTCGTACTTCGCGGCGAGCGCCTCCGTGTCCTTCGCGTTCGCCGCGGCCTTGTTGCGGGCCGTGGCCGCCGCCAGCTCCGTCGCGTCCGGGATGTCGTCCAGCAGCGAGCGCTTGCCGCCCGACGCCGTCGCCACGGAAGCCACCGGCGCGGCCGCACGGGCCCGGACCGCCTCCGGAGGCGGAAGGTCTCCGAGCAGTCCACCGCCCTGCGACATGGAGGGCTCATCCATGGAAGGTTCGGGAAGGTCCGCCAGCATCCGCGACGCACCGCTGCGTCCGGAGCCCCCCCGCGCCGCCGCATCCCGGTCCTGCCCTGGATCCGCGGGGCCACCTGCCGCACGACCCCGACCCGAACCCGGCTCCTGTCCTGGATCCAAGGGGCTACCAGCCGCACGACCTCGACCTGAACCGGGCTCCTGCCCGGGATCCGAGGGGCCACTTGCCGCACGACCCCGACCCGAACCGGGCTCCTGTCCTGGATCCGTCGCGTCGCCGCGCGCCGCACGACCTCGACCTGAACCGGGCTCCTGCCCGGGATCCGAAGGGCCACCTTCAGCCGCACGACCCCGACCCGAACCGGACTCCTGCCCTGGTTCCGAAGGGCTACCAGCCGCACGGCCCCGACCTGAACCCGGCTCCCGCCCTGGATCCGAAGGGCCACCAGCCGCATGCCCCCGACCCGAACCCGGCTCCTGCCCTGGTTCCGAAGTCACACCATCAACCGCACGACCCCGACCCGAACCCGGCTGCGAAGCTTCGCCACGCTCCGCACGCACCCGACCCGCCTGCGACGCTTCGCCACGCGCCGCACGGTCCTGCTCTGAATCAGACGGGCCCCCCACACCCTCGGAGGCCGCTGGATCCTCACCGCCCGGCGTCCGCGCGTCGCCGCTGGCGGAAGCCGGGGCCGTCGCATCCACGCCACCCGCCGGCGTCTCCGTCCGGGAACGGCGCGGCTCCAGTCCCGCCGCCGCGGCGGCTCGTGCCTCGAACGCGGACGGGTGCGCTTCCGAACCGGGCGCCTCTGGCTCATCCGCCTGGGGCACCGCCGCCGCCGGGGTCGCCAGCGAGCCCAGGTCCTCGAAGATGGGCGCCGGCCCGCCGGACAGCGCCTGCTGGGCCTGATCCAACCACTGCTTCACGCGCCCGTTATTGGGCTGCAGCGCCACGGCCTTGCGAAGGATGGGCAGCGCCGAGCGGTACAGCCCGCGCTGCAACAACACCTCGCCGATGAGGTTGTAGGCGTACGGGTTGTCCCGCTCGATGGCGATGGCCTGGTCGAACTGCTCCATCGCCTCCGCGGGCCGCCCCAGCTGGATGAGGGCCTTGCCCCACAGCACCCGCCCCACGGTGGACGTGGGGTGGTGGGAGATGCCCTGCGTGCACACCTCGATGGTGCGCGTCGCATCTCCCTTCTCCAGCAGCGCCTTCGCCAGCTCCACGAAGACGGAAGAGGTCGGGTCCTGCCGGAGGAGCTGCTCGTAACGCTCCACCATCGACTTGGCCATGTTGAGTCGCGACTCCGGTGCTCTTAGCGGGGAGCGCGGACCATAGCACTGCCCTCGTCCCTTCCGCCCAGCGGGTGGTAGCGTCGCGCACGTGAAACGCCTGTCCGCCCTGATCCTCGTCCTGGTCCTCGGTGGGGCCTGTGCCCACACGCCCCCGACCTCCGACCTGGAGACCCTCCGCCCCGTCGTGGAGGGCTTCCACAAGAACCTGCGCTGGAGGAACTACCGCGCCCTGTCCACCTTCCTCGTCCCCGAGGAGCGCCAGGACTTCGAGCGCAAGCGCCGCGAACAGCACGACGAGCGCGACCTCACCATCACCGACTACGAAATCGAGGACGTGAAGCTGGCCGACGACGGCCGGCGCGCCACCGTCCACAGCCGCATCCAGTGGATGCGCCTGCCCTCCGCCACCGAGCAGACCGACACCGTCACCTCGGAGTTCGTCTTCCGGGACGGCATCTGGCTGCTGGAGAAGCAGCAGTCGGGCCCCTTCGCGGGCGAGCTGGAGTAGCCCCGCCCCCACCCCGCAAAAAAGTCGCCCACCGCCTCGGGGCCGGCCGAGACGGTGGGCGTCGAGGGTTCCCCAATGGAACCCCCTACCAGGGTGACGATGTCGCGCGGTACTGCCGGCCCGCTGCGACCCCGCCGTGTTGCCTGGCTTCTAGAGCAATGCCGGTGCCAACCGCTCCGTCCCCCGCCCCCACCCGCGTTCCCATGGAAAATCAGGGGCTTGTATCTCCTCGCTCCCCGCAGCCTCCGTGCCATGCCTGACACTCGTGTCAGGCCCTCCCTGCCATAGCACCGGCTCCCCAATGACATCCGTGTCAGGGAACCGTGGGGGTGGCCCACGGAAGATCCACTACTCGCCCACCACGGAGCGGATGGTGTCGCGCATGGAGTGGTGGGCCTTCCAGCCCACGTCCTGGACCCAGCGGTGGCCGTCCACGGCGCAGAGGAACTGGATGTGGTCCAGCTCCGGGGGCGGGAAGTTGGCCAGCCGGTAGCGGAACATCAGGCCCAGCAGCGGTCGGGCCACCGGGTGCGGCACGGGGATGGCGGTGTGGCCCAGCTCCCGGAGCACGGCGGAGAGGGGCACCTGGCCGGGGCCGACGACGTTGTAGACGCCCTTGGGCTCCGGGCGCAGGGCCTCCACCATGGCGCGCGCCACGTCCTCCACGTGGATGAGCTGCACCATCGGATCGAACCCCGCGAGCGTCCACGGGTGGCGCAGCCGCAGGTAGTTGGACGGCGCGTTCTTGATGGTGGGCCCGACGATGTGGACGGGCCGGAGGATGACCGTCTCGATGTCCGGGTGCTTCCAGAAGAAGCCGTGCGCCAGCATGTCCACTTCGATGAGGTCGCGCACGCCGGAGAAGCGGCTCGCGGCCATCAGCGGCGCGTCCTCCGTGAGGAAGTTGGAGTTGTCCGGACTGGGGCCGTAGACGTTGGCCGAGGACAGGACGACCACCTTCTTCACGCCATACTTCGCGCAGTACTCCAGCAGGCGCGTGGTGCCCACGACGTTGAACGAGTGGTGCTCCTCCTCGCTCATGCGCGGGTCATGCATGATGCCCATGTGGATGACGGCGCGGACCTCGTTCTTGCGGAAGACGTCCTCCGCCTTCTTCTTGCGCAGGTCCAGCTGGTGCATCTCGACGTCCTTCGGCCGCCCGATGAAGGGACGCCGGTCGATGCCGATGATGCGCTCGCGCTTGTGCAGCATCTTCGCCAGCGTGCGGCCCAGGTTGCCGCTGATGCCGGTGACGACCACGGCGGGGCGCTTGTCCACGCCGGACTCCTTCTCCTCGTGGTGGGCGCTCACCAGAACACGCCCCGGCGTTCCTTGAGGCCCTGGTGGAGCATCGCCTGGATGGAGGCCTTCACGGTGCGCACCTTCTTGTCCAGTTCGCTGTCCTCGTCGTCCGCGCGGCCGGTGAAGTGCAACGCGTCGCCGAAGTAGATCCGGTACTTCGTGGGCAGGGGGAAGGGCGTGCCCGTGGGAGTGATGGGGAAGGACGGGAAGCCCAGCAGCTTCGCCAGGGGCTTGAGGTTCATCAGCGCGGGGGCCTGCTCCTCGGCGCCCACCACGGCGATGGGGACGATGGGGGTGTTCGTCTCCAGGGCCAGCCGCATGAAGCCCAGGCCGAACTCCTGGAGCTGGTAGCGCTGGGGCCACAGCTTGTTGAGCCCGCGCGTGCCCTCCGGGAACACCAGGATGGCCTCCTCCGCCTCCAGCAGCCGCCGGCAGTTCTCTGGCGTGCCGACAATCTGCCCCACGCGCGCCATGAACGTGGACACGTATGGCAAGGAGGGCACCCACTTCTCCACCATGCTGCGGATGGCGCGCGGCGGCGAGCCCTCCACCATCAACGCGATGCCAATCATCGCGCCGTCCATGGGGAGCTGGCCGGAGTGGTTGGACACCAGCAGCACCCGCCCGGAGGGAATCCGGTCCGCGCCGTAGGCCTCCACGCGGAAGTAGTGGCGGTAGAGCCACAGGAACGGGGCGATGGCGGCCAGGCTGTAGTCCAGGTTGAATCCGAACGGATCCACCCCGTACTCGTTCTCTGTCCGGGCCAGGCCCTGGAGTTGGTCCGCCTGATGCTCGCCCGCCATGCGCTCGGTCCAGCCGCGCAGGCCTTTCTTCACCTTGTCGCTGAAACGCTCCAGCATGAGGTGGCTCTTAGCACCCCAGAATGCACACCGGGAGTGCGCCGGCAACCCACGGACCACTTCTGACGACAATCCGCCGGAAGGTACTCCCATGCGCATCCCGACCAAGCCCTCATCGCCTCCCTCCCGGCCGTCCGCCTCGGGGTCCACCGTCGCCGCCACGATGCTGACGCTGGCCTCCACCGGCGCCGCGAACGGGCGGATGAACTCCGCCGTCAGCGACTTCCAGCCTCAGCCCTCTTCGTCACGGACCGGTAACACCCGGGGCGCGAACGGGCTGGCGCTTGCGTCGGCCGCGACGCCCGGCCTCGCGCGGAAGCCGTCCCAGGCGGTGGCCTTCGTGCGCGACTTCAACGCGCGGCTGGACCTGCCGCCCGCGCGCCTGAAGGAGAAGCTCGCGCAGATGCGGGAGAGCCCGTCCGCGATGTTCCGCGCCATGCCCGCCCTCTTCCACTCCGACGTTCGAGGCCCCTATGCGCAGGGCACGCGGCTGACGGACCGGCCCGCTCCGGACATCCGGGTGGTGGGAGACCCCCACGTGGGCAACCTGGGGACGTTCCGGGGGCCGGACGGCAAGGCGGTGTGGGGGCTGAACGACTTCGATCAGACGGGCACGGCCTCACCGGAGCTGGACCTCGCGCGGATGGCGGCGAGCGCGGTGCTCACCGCGCGCGAGGCGGGCCTGTCGTCCGGTGATCAGCGGAAGGCGGTGGAGGCGCTCGCGAAGAACTACTTCGAGACGCTGGAGCTGCTGGCGGAGGGAGACGTGACCCCGGGGGCGTTCCTGGACAAGAAGGAGTCCTCCGGCCCGGTGAAGGACCTCATCGGGAAGGCCCGGGACGCGTCGGCGAAGGACCTGCTGTCGAAGTACGTGAAGCTCGACGGCTCGAAGGGCCCGCGCTTCCTGCATTCGGACACGCTCAAGCCGCTGGACGCGGAGCGGAAGTCGGCGGTGCGGACCGCGCTGGCCGCCTACGAGAAGTCCCTCCAGGGAACGGAGGGCGTGGCGGTGCCCCTGAAGGTGCTGGACCTCGCCGAGCGCCTGGACGCGGGCGGCAGCAGCTACGGCCTGGAGCGCGACTACGTGCTCGTGGGCGCGGCGGATCCGAAGGCGCCGCCGGTCCTGCTGGAGATGAAGGAGCTGCTCGCCTCCAGCGTGAATGCGCCCCCGGCCCCCGCGGACGGCGCGGACGTCGTGAAGGCGCAGCAGGAGCTGTCGGGCTCCGTGAATCCGCTGACGGGCGCGGTGAGCATGGGCGGCCGGGCCTTCCTCGTGCGCGAGGTGGAGCCGGAGAAGAACAAGCTGGATGACAGCGTGTTCCAGAAGAAGAAGTCCCTGAACTCGACGTTCGAGCAGGCGGGAGTGGTGCTGGCCCGGGCCCACGGCAACACGCGCGAGCAGGCCGCGCGCCTGGAGGACTGGGTGGGCGGCGACACGAAGGAAGCCACGAAGCGGCTCACCGCCTTCGCGCTGGCCTACGCGGATCAGGCGGAGGCGGACTGGAAGGCCCTGAAGGCCGCGCGCTGAGCCCCGCGCCACGGCCCGACCGCCTTGCTCGGAGCAAGCCCCGCGGAGGGCGCTCCAAGGCACCACAAGCCCAAGGCGTTGCGAGGGAACCAGCCCTCGCGGAGCGGCCCTGAGCGCCCCCTGCCCATGGTGCGGGAGGAAGCCGGGGTCGCATCGCGCGGCTCCGCCAATCGCTCAGAGGGTCGCCACCAACTGCCCCGCCGCGTCGCGCAGCGCGACGACGTCGAAGTCGTCCCTGCGTCACCGGAAGATGGCGCGGCTCCGCCAATCGCTCAGAGGGTCGCCACCAGTTGCCCCGCCGCGTCGCGCAGCGTGACGACGTCGAAGTCGTCCTTGAGCCACTGGAAGATGCTGCGCAGCCGCTCCTGCTTCTTCGCCGCGCTCACCCGGAGGTCGCGCTGCTGGCGCACGAGCTCCCACGGGATGCCGTCCGCCGCGTCCAGCACGTCCACGCCGTGCAGCTCGAAGTTGAAGAACGGATCCGCCCGGCACGCGCGGTACGCGGCGCGCATCGTGCCGCGAGGCAGCGTCGTCGCGAAGGTGCCAATGAAGGGGAAGCGCACCACGGGCGTCACCGTCATCGGCAGCTCCACCACCGCGCCCGACCCGCGCCGGTAGGGCTGCGCCGGGTCCGGCCGGTACGGGACTCGGGGCGCCAGCAGCACGCGGGGTGAATCCAACACGGAGCGCGACGGCCGCCGCAGCGCCGCGAGCGCCCCCATCACCGCCGCCTTCGCCACGTAGTACGGCGCCGCCGGGAACGCGGAGGAGCCGTACTGGTAGCCCTGCGCCACGGTCGCCGCGTACAGGTCCGCGTTCAGCGTGTAACCGGGCGCTCGGAAGCCGGAGGGGCGCACACCGACAGCCTTCAGGATGGCCGCGTCCGCGCGCGAGAGGTCGTCCGCGATGGCGTCCGCGCCCCGCCGCGTGAGCGCGTAGTCATGCGCGTGGCTGTGGCTTGCGATCTCGATGCCCGCCGCGTGGGCACGCCGCATGCCCTCCGCCGCGCCGGGGTCCGTCTCCAGGTCCTCGCCAATGGCGAAGAACGTCCCGGGCACCCCCACGGCGGACAGCAGCTCCTGGAAGCGCGGCACCGCCACGCGGTGCACCAACGTCCGGGCGCGGTCGTCCAGCAGCGACTCGGACAGACCGTGGATCCGGCAGTAGTGCGGCAGCGAATCCAGGTCGACGGAGATGGACGCCAGGCGCGCCGCCGGCATGGGAGGCTCCCTCTCAGGTCCCGCGGACGCGGATGACGTAGAACAGCTTGCCCACGTTCTTGAGCACGTTGGGCACGCGCTTGAACAGGTGGATGGACGGCTGGCGCTTCTCGTGGAGCTGGATGGGGATCTCCATCACGCGCAGGCCCTCGCGCCACGCGCGGATGACGAACTCGCTGGCGAACACGTCCATGTCCACGACGCACTTCTGGATGACGGGCAGCAGCGCTTCGCGCCGGAACGCCTTCAGGCCATGCGTGTCGGTGCCCTGGAAGCCCAGCGCCACGCGCAAGAGCTTGTTGTGCACCCGCGTGGCCGCGCGGCGGATGAGGGGACGCTGGTCGCTCGCGCCCTTGGCCGCCTTGGAGCCCACGACCATGTCCGCCTCACCGCGCTCCAGCCGGGGCAGCGCCGCGTCGTAGAAGGACAGGTCGCACAGGTCGATCTCGTCGCACACCACGTAGGTGCCCTGGGCCTTGAGGATGCCCGCCTTGAGCGCCACGCCGTAGTTGGGGGTCTCCGAGTGGAACCAGCGCAGGCGCGGGTTCTTCGCGCACAGCTCTTCCAGCAGCTGCGGCGTCGAGTCGCGGGAGCCGTTCTCCGCGAAGATGATTTCGTAGTCGAGCCCGCGAGCATCCAGCCCCTGACGCAGCTCTTCGGCTGCCTGGGCGATGATGGACTCCTCGTTGTAGACGGGGATGACGACGGAGAGGTGCAGGGCCATGGGTCCGGGAAGCGAAAAGGAAGGCCTCGGGGCGTAGCACGCCCCCGGACCACCGTCGACAGGAGACGGCGCCTTGCGTCAGCCGTTCAGCGACCGGGCGCAGGCCCGCCCGCCCAGGATGGCGTCCTCCATGGAGGAGTACTCCCACTTCCCATAGCGCCCGGCGGTGAGGATGCCCGCGTGCTCCAGGAAACGGTTCACCTCCGCCATCGCGGGCCCGTACGCGTCGTCATAGAGGACGTACGCGTTGGGAATCTCCCGCCCCTTCGTGAAGAGGATGTCGTCCGCCGAATGGATCATCTGCGAGCGCAGCAGGTCCTCCACCGCGTACCGCTCCGCGTCCGCCAGGGACAGCTCGCCGTGGTGGCTGAACTCGACGGAGAAGCTGGCCGTGTCCGGCGGAGCCAGCGCCGGGTACACCGCCGACGGGGCCCCGATGCGGTACGAGTGGAACTCCGGCTCCGGCAGGTAGATCCAGTGCCACGGCTGGCGGTTCGCGCCCCGGGCCCCCACGCACACGTACGTGACGATGAAGGCGCGCAGGCGCTTCGCCGCGGCCTGCACCTCCTCCGGAATCCCAGAGGCCCCCCGAGCGATGAGCTGCACCAGCGTCGGCAGCGCGATGGAGGACACCAGCCCCGAGTACGGCAGCGTGCGCCCGTCCGACAGCGAGACCTGCTTCGCCCTCCAGTCGATGGAGACGGGCTCGGTGTGGACACTCAGCTCGCCCCCCTGGAGGTGCTGCTTCATCGCACGCGCCAGGCTCTCGATGCCGCCCTCGCGCGGGTAGAGGAAGGAGGCGTTGTAGCCCAGCTGATCACTGCCAGCGCCGAGCGCCCCGTCCACGACCTCCTTCAGGGTCGGGCGCGGCACGAACCGGCCGACCCAGGCGGCGGACATCTCGCGCGGGTGCACGGTCCAGAGCTTCTGGTTGTAGGGCAGCATGAAGTTCTTCGCGAAGCCCTCGCCCATGTAGCGGAGGATGAACTCCTCGAAGTTGACGGGGTCGCGCTCGCGCAGGGAGCGGCCCTTCTCCCCGTAGATGGCCTCCACGTAGCCGACCAGGTTCTCCGCCACGACCTCCGGCGGCAACCCATGGGTGTTCACCTGGTACGGGAAGCGCGTGAAGGTGTTTCGTGAGAACACCGCGGCGCGGCGCTGGATGCGCACCAGCTGGTCCGGGAGCCAGAGCGTATTGACCAGTTCCTGGATTTCCGGGTCACGCAGGTGGAGCCAGTGGCCGGTGGGGTCGAAGTAACACCCGTCAATGACCTCGGTCTTGATGAGGCCGCCGACGCGGTCCGACTTCTCGATGAGGCGCCAGGGGCGCTTGAGGAAGTGCGCGGTGGACAGGCCCGCGAGGCCCGCCCCGAGGATGACGATGGGATCCATGCGCCGGCGGGTCTAGCATCCCGACCGGGGGGCAGGAAAAGGAACGCGTACTGCTGGTGGGGGCAGGCGCCCGGCCTCCTGCCAGGCTGGGTGACGGCTTCGTGCACCGGGGGCGCGTTCTTTCCGGGCTTGAAACGGCTCTGCTAGCCTGCACGCGCCGCGCGAACCATCGCAGCGCCCCCGTCATTGCTGCGCCTGCGCGCGCCAGCCGGTCTCGTCGAAGGAAAACAATGAAAGTCTCCTGCCCGTCGTGCCAGACGAATTACAACATCGATGACAGGCGGATCCCGCCCGGGGGCGCGAAGCTCAAGTGTGCCCGGTGCCAGACCACGTTCCCCATCAAGGCCGATGGCGTGAGCGCCGAGGCCCCCGAGACCGCGCCAGCCGCGGCCCCCCCGTCCGCCGCCGCGCCCCAGGCCGCCGCCATCCCCCTGCCGGGCACCGCCGCGCCCCAAGCCGCCGCGATTCCGCTCCCCGGCACCGCCGCGCCCCAGGCCGCCATCCCGCTGCCGGGCAGCGCCGCACCGCAGCCCGCCGCCATCCCGCTTCCCGGTAGCGCCGCGCCGCGCGCCGCCGCCATCCCGCTCCCGGGCACCGCCGCGCCCCAGGCCGCCGCGATTCCGCTCCCCGGTAGTGCCGCGCCGCGCGCCGCCGCCATCCCGCTCCCAGGCAGTGCCGCGCCGCAGCCCGCCGCCATCCCGATGGGCGCGGGTCCCGCCGCCATCCCGCTCCCGGGCAGTGCCGCGCCGCAGCCCGCCGCCATTCCGATGGGCGCGGGGCCCTCCGCGATTCCGCTCCCAGGCACCGCCGCGCCCCAAGCCGCCGCCATCCCCCTGCCGGGCACCGCCGCGCCACGCGCCACCGCCATTCCCCTGGGCGCGAGCCCCACGGCCTCCGCCGCCATCCCCCTGCCCGGCACCGCCGCGCCCCAGGCCGCCGCGATTCCGCTCCCCGGTAGCGCCGCGCCGCGCGCCGCCGCCATCCCGCTCCCGGGCAGCGCCGCACCTCCGGCCGCCGCCATCCCGATGGGCGCGGGGCCCGCCGCGATTCCGCTCCCGGGCTCCGCCGCGCCCCAGTCCGCCGCCATCCCCCTGCCCGGCACCGCCGCGCCGCGCGCCGCCGCCATTCCCCTGGGCGCGAGCCCCACGGCCTCCGCCGCCATCCCCCTGCCCGGCGCCGCCGCGCCCCAGTCCGCCGCGATTCCGCTCCCCGGCAGCGCCGCGCCGCGCGCCGCCGCCATCCCGCTCCCGGGCAATGCCGCGCCGCCCGTCCCCGAGGATCCGTTCTCCTTCGACGACGACGTCCCGCCCGCCGCGTTCGCCTCGCCAGGCGTGGCCGCGCCCCGGGCCATCTCGCTGGACGCGGGCCCTTCGGCGCCGGTGGCGCTGCCGGATGACTCTTTCAGCTTCGACATGGAGGCCGCGCCCCCCGCGCCCCAGGCCGCGGAGGACGACTTCGCGGAGGTGGGCAGCGGCGAGTTCTCCTCGCTCGACACCAGCGACTTCTCCGAGCCGCGCGAGGACGTGACCCGCGTCGTCGCCATCCCCGTCCCCACCGCCGCCTTCCGCGAACCCACGGCGCCGGTCGCCTACGGCTCGCAGGAACCGAGCGGCACCGCACGCGACTTCGACTTCTCCGAAGACCCCATCGCCTCCACCCCCGCTCCGGAGACGGACTTCGGCAGCACGCCCGACTTCGACTTCTCCGAGGACGCCAACCTGCCCGTCCCGGTGCAGGCCGCCGAGGACGCGTTCACCTTCGACATCAACGATCCCTCGAACGCCCACGGCCCTGGGGCACCGCGCCCGCAGCCCCAGACCTACGGCTACGGAATGCCCGCCGAGCCCCAGGCGGATCCCTTCGCACTGGCCCCGCCCCCCGCGGAGCCCGAGGCGGATCCGTTCGGCCTGCCCCCGCCCTCCTCCTACGCGGCCCCGGCCCCCATCGCCGACCCGTTCGCGCTGCCCCCGCCCCCCTCGGCCGGCGCCTCGCCCTACGATCTGGGCGACCTGCCCGCCGCGGGTGAGGACCCCTTCGCCCTCCCGCCCTCGCCCGGCCTGGACTTCTCCGACCTGCCCTCGCCCGCCTCGCCGCCGGCCATGGACTTCTCGGACCTGCCCTCGCCCGCCGCGCCCGCGTCCTTCGACTTCGCGGATCCGCCGCCCGCGTACGGCCAGTCCCCCGTGCCCGACTCGGATCCGTTCGCGGTGGACTTCACGTCGCCGCCGGCCAGCGCCGCGCCCGCCCCGGACTTCTCGCTCGACTTCGGAGACCCCGCGCCCCCGCCCCCGGCCCGCGTCAACCCGATGACGGACTTCGGCGACGTGGACTTCGGTGACCCGGCCCCCGTGCCGGCCTCCGCCGCCACGGGCCTGCCGGACGCGCTGGAGTTCGACCCGACCGCCGCGCCCGCGGATGACCTGGAGGCGGACCTCTCCGCGCCGCTGCCGCCCCCGCCCGCCGCGGGCCCCACGGACGGCCTGGAGATGCTGAGCTTCATCGACGACAGCGCCGGCAAGGAGGCCGGAGGCCGCGTGCCGGTGAAGCGCTTCCACGTGCGCCGCCGCTCCGGGAAGATGTTCGGCCCGTTCGAAGAGGGCGTCATCGTCAAGATGCTCGAGGACGGCCAGCTCCTGGGCAACGAGGACGTCTCGCCTGACTCGGAGGCCTGGTCCGCCATCGGCACCGTGCCCATCTTCGCCTCCGCCATCCAGCGGCTGATGGAGGGCCCGGCCAAGGCCGTCCCCCTCGCGGCCACCGCGGCGGCGGCCAGCCCGGACGCGCCCGGCGCGGACCCCGCGAACCCCCAGGCCAGCATGGAGCGGCTGCGCCAGCTCTATGAAGGCCGCATGGCCGCGGTGTCCGTCGTGGACCGCAGCGCGGCCGACCTCAAGTGGAAGAAGCGCCTGCCCATCTTCATCGCCGCGGGCGTGTCGGTGCTCGTGCTGGGCACGGGCGCCAGCTTCGAGGCCAGCCGCTACGGCGCCTTCGGCCGCAACAAGCTCTTCCCCGCCCGCGTGTCCGCGGGCTCCTCCGAGGCGAAGCTCGTGGAGGAGGCGCGCAAGGGCCTCCTGGAGGACACCTACGCCAGCTACAAGGAAGCGCGCACCAAGAGCGCGCAGGTGCTGGCCACCAAGGAGTACCCGGAGGTTCGCGCCCTCTGGTGCCAGTCCGTGGCCTACCTCCAGCGGCGCTACGCGGACGGCGAGCGCTCCGACCTCACCGCGTGCGGCAAGCACATGGAGACCATCGAGCTGCTGGGGGAGAAGAACGTGGAGGTCCTCAAGACGGCCGCCGCGATCGCCCTCACCAACCGCAAGGGCGCGGACGTGCAGGCCCGCCTCCAGGACGCCTACAGCCGCGAGGACAACCAGGGCGATTGGGAGCTCGCGTTCCTGCTGGCGGAGACCTACGCGCAGCAGAAGGACATCCCCAACGCCATCACCACGCTGACGAAGGTGCTGGAGAAGAACCCGAAGTCGGCCAAGGCCCATCACGCGCTGGGCAACCTGTACCAGGCGCAGGGCAAGGCCGACGAGGCCGCCAAGGCCTACGCGGACGCGCTCGCGGCGGATCCGCAGCACGCCGCGTCCGCGGTGGAGCTGGCCGCGGTGGAGCTGCTGGTGCGCAAGGCGAACATCGACCAGGGCGCCCAGGCCGTGGAGAGCGCCCTGAAGCTCCAGGACGAGCTGGGGCCCGCCGAGCGCGCCCGCGCCCGCGGTCTCAAGGGCGTGGCCCTCTTCCAGCAGTTCAAGCCCAAGGAGGCGGAGACGGAGCTGAAGGCCGCCCTCAAGGACAACCCGGACTCCAGCTTCATCAAGGCGCAGCTCGCCCTGGTGCTGCGCTCGCAGCGCGACTACGACGGCGCGCTGCCGCTGTACGCCTCGCTCGCGAAGGAGGACAGCGCCAACCTGGAGTACGTGGACGGCCACATCACCGCGCTGGTGATGACGGGCAAGATGCAGGACGCGCTCACCGCGGTGGAGGCCGCCAGCAAGAGCTTCCCCAACGAGGCGCGCATCGCGTACCTCTACGGCCGCATCGAGGACGCGCTCGACAAGCCCACGGAAGCCGAGGGGCACTTCAAGCGCGCCACCGCCGCGGACGCCAAGCTGGTGGACGCGGGCCTGTACCTGGGCCGCCTGTACCTGCGTCAGCACCGCAACGCGGACGCACGGGCCCTGCTGGAGGCCGCCGCGCAGCAGGCGCCGGACCACGCGGGCGTGCACGCGGGCCTGGGAGAGCTGGCGCTGGCGGAGAACAACAGCCTGCTGGCGCAGCAGGAGTTCGACCGCGCCGTGCAGCTGGACCCCAACCTGGCGGACGCCCACCTGGGCCTGTCCCGCGTGGCCCTGCTGGGCGGTGACGCGGCCCGCGCGGAGACGGAGGCCAACCGCGCCCTGGAGCTGGATCCGCACCTCTTGAAGGACGGGCGCCTGCAGCGCGGGCTCGTGCTCTGGCGGCTGCACCGGCTGGATGAGGCCGCCGCGGAGCTGGAGAAGGCGAAGCAGGAGGATCCCCGCTCCACCACCACGCCCATCACCCTGGGCGCGGTGCTGCTGGAGAAGGGCGACCTGGGCGGCGCGGAGAGCAACCTGGGCCTCGCGCTGCGCAACGAGCCGTCCAACCACGAGGCGCTCTACTACCTGGGCCTCGTGCGCGCGAAGCGCTCCGAGTACACCCAGGCGCTCGACAGCATGAAGACCGCGGTGGACCGCGCGCCCAAGCGCCCGGACTACCACTACGCCTACGGCGTCATCCTGCGCGACGCGAAGCGGCTGCCGGACGCCATCGAGCAGTGGCAGGCCGCGGTGGCGCTGGACTCCCACTACGCGGACGCCCATGAGGCCCTGGGCCACGCCTTCCTGGAGCGGGGCGAGTTCGACAACGCCATCGCCTCCTTCGAGGCCGCGCTCAAGGCGGATCCGCAGCGCACGCGGGTGATGGGCGCCATGGGCGACGTGCTCTTCAACGCCGCGCGCTGGGACGACGCCGTGCGCCGCTACCAGGCCGCGCTCAAGGCGGATCCGAAGCTCACGTACGTCTACTACAAGGTCGCGCGCGCCTACACGGAGCAGGCCCAGCACGCGAAGGCCATCGACTGGTACAAGAAGGCCACCGCCGCGGAGCCGGAGAACCCGCAGCCCTTCTACTACCTGGGCTTCGCCTACAAGGAGCGCAACAAGCGCAAGGACGCCATCACGGCGTTCAAGGAGTACCTGGCGAAGAAGCCGGGCGCGGCGGACAAGAAGGACATCGAGGACGAAATCTACGACCTCGAACACTAGGCAGGTCCCCGGGCGGGCCCGCCGAAGGCCCGCCCCCGGACGGGCGCGACGGGCGGTCCCGTCAGCCCCTGGGGCCGGGTGGCGTCCGGCCCTGAGCATGCGGCGCGTGGTGAGCCTTGCCGGCCCACGCCCGGGATGACTACAAGGCGGGCCCCTATGCTGGACCTCCGGAACGTTGCGCAGAACTTCGATGCGGTCGTCGCCCGACTGAAGACGCGGGGCGGCAGCCTGGACCTCGGCCCCTTCCAGGCGCTCTTTCTGGAGCGCCGCGACCTCTACGTCTCCATGGAAGCGCTGGCCGCGCGCCGCAACGCCGCCAACGAGGAGATGAAGCGCAAGGCCAAGGAGGATCCGTCCGCGATGGAGAAGCTCCGCGGCGACCTGCGCGGCGTCTCCCAGGAGATCAAGGAGAAGGAGGGCCGCCTCAAGGAAGTGGAGGAGGAGCTCAACCGCATCCTGCTCGTCATCCCCAACGTGCCCCACGAATCGGTGCCGGTGGGCACCAGCGCGGATGACAACGTCCAGGTGAAGGCCTGGGGTGAGAAGCCGAACCTGCTCTTCACGCCGAAGCAGCACTTCGAGCTGGGCGAGTCGCTGGGCATGCTCGACTTCGAGCGCGCCGCGAAGGTGTCCGGCAGCCGCTTCACCTTCTACAAGGGCGCGCTGGCGCGGCTGGAGCGCGCGCTGGTCACGTTCATGATCGATGTGCACACGCAGAAGGGCTACACGGAGCTGCTGCCGCCCTACCTGGTGCTGCGCGAGACGATGATGGGCACCGGCCAGTTGCCCAAGTTCGAGGACGACGCGTTCAAGACGTCCGGCGACCCGGAGCGCTTCCTCATCCCCACCGCGGAAGTCCCCGTGACGAACTACCACGCGGACGAAATCCTGGAGGGCGACCAGCTCCCCATCCGCTACTGCGCCTTCAGCCCGTGCTTCCGCGCGGAAGCCGGCGCGGCGGGGCGCGACACCCGCGGCCTCATCCGCCAGCACCAGTTCCACAAGGTGGAGCTCGTGAAGTTCGCCCCTCCGGAGAAGAGCCTGGAGGAGCTGGAGGCCATGACGGACGACGCCTGCGACATCCTCCGCCGGCTGGGGCTGCACCACCGCGTGATGCTGCTGTGCACCGGAGACATGGGCTTCGGCGCGAGGAAGACCTACGACATCGAGGTCTGGCTGCCGGGCCAGGGCGCGTACCGCGAGATTTCGTCCTGCTCGGACTGCGGCGACTTCCAGGCGCGCCGCGCGAAGATCCGCTTCCGCCCCCAGAAGGGCGACAAGCCGCAGATGGTGCACACCCTCAACGGCAGCGGACTGGCCGTGGGGCGCACGAGCATCGCCATCCTGGAGAACTTCCAGCGGGAGGACGGAAGCGTCGCCATCCCGGAGGCGTTGGTGCCGTACATGGGGGGCATGAAGGAACTGCGCCCCCTGTAGTCAGGTGGACCGGGCCCCTTCCGTGAAAAGGGGCCAACATCCATCTTGCAACGGGGAAGAAATAGGGTAGAAGGGCGGCCCCACGGGCGCGGTTGGCCCACGGGAGCCGTCGGCACAAAGCTGTGGAGGCGTGGCCGAGCGGTTGAAGGCAGCGGTCTTGAAAACCGCAGAAGGTGAAAGCCTTCCGTAGGTTCGAATCCTACCGCCTCCGATTTTGAGCTTGAGTTTCGCGGTTCTTTGACAGAGAAGAGTTGGAGAGATGGCCGAGAGGCTGAAGGCACAGGTTTGCTAAACCTGCATACTCGAAAGGGTATCGAGGGTTCGAATCCCTCTCTCTCCGCCACATGTCGTAAAGCAGCAGCCGGGAAGAATTGCTCCCTTAGCTCAGCTGGATAGAGCGTCGGACTACGAATCCGAAGGCCGGAGGTTCGAATCCTCCAGGGAGCGCCACTTCTTCTTTTTTGGCGCGCACGACACATGAGTGACGACATCGCTTTCATGCAGCAGGCTTTAGAGCTCGCGCAGAAGGCAGCCTCACTCGGAGAAGTACCCGTCGGTGCGGTAGCAGTGCTGGACGGCAACGTCGTGGGCACGGGCTTCAACCGGCGTGAGTGTGACCGGAATCCCTTTGCCCATGCCGAGATGCTTGCGCTGGATGCCGCAGCGAAAGCACGCGGTGCGTGGCGACTCTCCGGGGTGACGCTCTACGTGACGCTGGAACCGTGCGCGATGTGCGCCGGTGCGCTGGTCCAGTCTCGCGTTACCCGACTCGTCTTTGGTACAATGGATCCGAAAGCGGGTGCGGTCGGCTCGCTGTACAACTTGGTGGAAGAGCCGCGACACAACCACCGGCTCCAGGTCACGAGCGGCATCTTGGCGGAAGACAGTCGCCAGCTTCTCAAGACGTTCTTCGAGCGCTTGCGCGCGAAGCGACGTGAAAACTGAATACTCTGGAGAGCTGGCCGAGTGGTCGAAGGCACCTGACTCGAAATCAGGCGTACCGGTAACGGTACCGTAGGTTCGAATCCTACGCTCTCCGCTCCATCGTCTTTGGAGAGGTGGCCGAGCGGTTGAAGGCGCACGCCTGGAACGCGTGTATATCTGAAAGGGTATCGTGGGTTCGAATCCCACCCTCTCCGTTGTTATTTTCGAAGTAGCAGCACGGATTTTGTGGTCGGGACAACGTGGGGGCGCGAACCCCGCCAGGTCCGGAAGGAAGCAACGGTAGCGTACTTCCGCGTGTGTCCCGGCCGTTCTGTTTGTCCAGAAGCGCCGATGTCCCTCACTGGGGCATCGGCGCTTCCGCTTTGCGGGCATCCCCTCCCCTGTCTGGCGGCGTCAGTCGCGGGCGAGGATGGTCTCGCGGCCCACCTGTCGGACGACGTGGAAGCCGGCGGACTGGAGCTCCGTCAGGGCCCGCCCCTCGAAGGTGACGGCTCGGTTGAAGGCTCGGTCCCGGATGGAGGCCTGGAAGGCCGCGTCGTGGGGCCAGTCGCAGGTGCGCCAGGGGATGTTCCGGCCCACGTAGAAGAAACCTCCTGAGCCCCACAGCCCCTCGTTGACGATGAGCAGGCCCGTCGCGTCTCCCCGAGTGGCCCGGACGATGGCGCGGAACTGGTCCGCCCGCAGGTCCTGGGAAGGGAACCCCGTGGCGTGCACGAAGCCCAGGCCCAGGGCCAGCACCGCCACCCCGCCCCTCATCCCCGGTCTGGAAAGCCGCGTGATGGCCACGGCCAGTTGGGCAGCCGCCGCGAGCAGGCCCACCACGAGCCCCGGGTAGAGGAAGCGCTCCTCCTTGTGCGGCGTAATCAGGAGGACGGCCGTGTAGACGACCGCGCAGGTGAGCGGCAGGGACAGCGCGCGCAGACGCAGCAGGGGGCCCACGGACAGGGGCAGGGCGGCCCAGGCCCACAGGGGCACGGCCCGGAGCAGCGGCTGCCTGTAGAAGTCCGGCGGTGAGGCGCCGAACGCCGCGGCGGCCTCTCCGGAGATCACGTTGTAGCGGAGGTAGGCCAGGAACGAGTGGAACGGCGTTCCCCAGGTGCCCCAGTCGAGCAGGCCCAGCCCCACCGCGACCCCGGCTCCCCCCAGAACGGTGAAGGCCAGCAGGCGCCACCGCCGCGCGACCGCCAGCCACACCAGCGCCGCCACCACGAAGAGGGCGGACGGATAGCGCGTCACCACCGCGAGCCCCAAGGCCAGGCCCCCCACGAGCCCCGCCCGGCGGACCTGGGCAGCCTGCCCGGTGACCGGCCGGTCCAGGGCCTCCATGGCCACGAGGAGGAAGGACGCGGAGAAGGACTCCGACAGCGTGCGCCCGGCGAAGAGGAGCACCGGACCGCTCAGTCCCAGGAGCAGCACGGCGAGCGCGCCACCCCATGGACCCGCTCGGCGCGCGGCGAAGCGATACACCGCCCACAGGCTCCAGGCATGCAGGGCGAACTGGGGAACGGCCACCACGCCCCGGTAGATGCGCGGGTTCGTGATGCCGAGCACCTCCGCCAGCTTGAGGAAGGCGGCCAGCACACCGGGGGCCGCCCAGTTGCGCAGGCCCTCCCGCCACTCCCACGCCAGCACGCCGTAGCCGTGCACGCGCCACCACGCGGGCTCCAGCGACTGGAACACCTCGTCCGGGTGGATGCGCCCCAACTGGAGCACCGCCAGCACGCCGGGCACCAGCGACACCGCGAGGAGTCCCAGGACGCGGAGACTCCCGTGGCGCCTCGCCCAGACGGGCTCGGGGGACGGAGGGGGGGCCGCCGAGGGGGGGGAGCGCGAATCGGGGGCTGCGGGCGCGTCGGGGGCGGAGGCGTCGTTCACGGGGCGGGCGCGACTCTTTCTGGCCAGGGCGCCCGGCGCAAGCCGCACGGTGTTTGGCGGGGAGGCCGTGGCTCGGCTAGGAACGGCCTTTTCCCCCAAGGAGGAAGACCATGCCAGACGTCATCGTGGTGGGTGCGGGCCACAACGGACTTGTCGCGGCGGCGATGCTCGCTCGCCGGGGCCTGTCGGTCACCGTGCTGGAAGAGAAGGACCAGGTGGGCGGTGCATGCAAGACGGAGTATCCGTTCCGCACCGCGCCGAAGCTCGGTGTCTCCACCGGCGCGTACCTCCTGGGGCTGATGCCGCCGGAGCTGCTCCAGGAGCTCCAGATGGAGCTGCCGCTCAAGCGCCGCGACCCGCATTACTTCCTCCCCACGATGGACAAGCGCTACCTGCTGTTCGGCTCGGATGAGCGGGAGCTGGAGCGGCAGTTCCGCGAGTTCTTCTCCGAGGCGGACTGGAACGCCCACGTCGCGATGAACGCGGAGCTGGGGGCGCTGCGCGAGGACCTGGCGCCCGCCTGGCTGCTGCCCCCCCTGTCGCTGGAGGAGACCGCGGAGCGCTATGTGCGCCCTGCCCTGCGCCAGCACTTCATCCGGCTGTGTCGCGGCACGGCCCGCGAGTACCTGGAGCGCTTCGGCTACAAGTCCGACTTCGTGAAGGCGATGTACGCCGTCACCGACGCGTTCTCCGGCCTGGACGGCGGCTATGACACGCCGGGCACGGGCATGAACCTGCTGGTGCACAACCTCTGCCGGCTGCCGGGCAGTGGCGGCACGTGGATGATCGTCGAAGGCGGTATGGGCACCGTCACCCAGCGCATCGCGCAGCTGGCGCGCAAGCACGGGGCGGAGCTGCGCACGAACGCCAAGGTGGCGTCGGTGCGCGTGGACGGGGGCGTGGTGAAGGGCGTGGTGCTGGAGAGCGGCGAGGAGCTGTCCGCGAAGGTCGTCGTCTCCAACGCGGACCCCTTCCGCACGCTGAAGCTGGTGGAGACCTCCGCGCTGCCGGAGGACTACCGCCGCAAGGTGGACGGCCTGTCCGCGCCCGGCACGACGCTGAAGGTGAACCTGTGCCTCAAGTCCCTGCCCACCTTCACCTGCCTGCCGGAGGACCGGGGCCAGTTCGGGCCCACCATCCACCTGCTGCCCCAGGAGGACGACGTGCTCGGGGCGCTCGCGCACGGCTACAAGGAGGCCCAGGCGGGCCGGCTGGCGGAGTTCCCCTCCATCGAGTGGTACGTCCACACCACCGTGGATCCGACCCTCAAGGACGCGGAGGGGCACCACAACTCCGCGCTCTTCGTGGAGTGGGTGCCGGAGAAGCTGGAGGGCACCACGTGGGAGAAGGAGGAGGCCCGGTACGTGAAGCACCTGCTCTCCATCTGCGACCGCTTCGCGCCGGGAACGAGCGACCTGGTCCAGGAGTACTTCGCGCTCACGCCGCCGAAGATTGAATCCCACTTCGGCATCACCCGCGGCCACATCCACCATGTGGACAACAAGCGGGGCTTCACCGACCGCCTGCCCTATGAGACGCCCGTGCAGGGGCTCTACTTCTGCAGCGCGGGCTGCCACCCGGCGGGCAGCGTCATCGGCGCGGCGGGGCACAACGCGGCCAACGTGGTGCTACAGGCGCTCGGACGCTGAGGCGGAGTGCGCCTCACGGCGGGCGGAATGGACGTTCCATGGATCATTCGGCCCGCCGTGTTTAGATGACGTCCCCCATGAGCTACCTCGTCCTCGCCCGCAAATGGCGCCCGCAGAAGTTCGATGACATGACCGGACAGGAGCACGTCGTCCGGACCATCGGGAATGCCATCAAGATGGACCGGGTCGCGCATGCGTACCTGTTCTGTGGCCCTCGAGGGGTGGGCAAGACGACGGCCGCCCGCCTGCTCGCCAAGGCCCTCAACTGTGAGCAGGGGCCCACGGCGACCCCGTGTGGCACCTGCCGGGCGTGCACGGAGATCACCTCGGGCACCAGCGTGGACGTGGCGGAGATCGACGGTGCGTCGAACAACGGCGTCGAGAACGTGCGCGAGATTCGCGAGAACGCGAAGTACCTGCCGCAGCGCGACCGCCACAAGATCTACATCATCGACGAGGTGCACATGCTCTCGGGGGCGGCGTTCAACGCGCTCCTGAAGACGCTGGAGGAGCCGCCCGGTCACGTGAAGTTCATCTTCGCGACGACGGAGGCGCACAAGCTCCCGGACACCATCCTGTCGCGCTGCCAGCGCCACAACTTCCGGCGCATCTCCGCGGCGAGGATGCTCCAGCGGCTGAAGGAGATCTGCCAGGCGGAAGGCGCGGGCATCTCCGAGCAGTCTCTGTCCCTGGTGGTGCGCCAGTCCGAAGGCGGCATGCGCGACGCGCTGAGCCTGCTGGACCAGATCCTCGCGTCGTGCGGTCCCAACCCCACCGACGAGGCCGTCGCGGAGGCGATGGGGGCCATCGACCGCACGGTGGTGCAGGACTTCGCGGAGGCGCTGGTCCGCAAGGACGCGAAGCGGGTGCTGGGCCGGGTGGATGAGGTGTTCAACCGGGGCCTGGACCTGAAGCGGCTGGCGGAGGAGCTGGCGCTGCAGCTGCGGCACGTCTTCGTTACGAAGTCGCTGGGAGAAGCACCGGCGGAGCTGGCCGAATCCGAGCAGAAGGCGCTGCTGGCGCTCGCGAAGGAAGCGGACACGGCGCAGCTGTCGCGCCTGTTCGACATCGTGCACGGCTGCATCTGGGATGTGTCGCGCGCCGCGCAGCCGAGGCTTGCGCTGGAGATGGCGCTGCTCAAGGCCATCCAGCTGTCGCCCGCTGGTTCGATTCCCGACCTGCTGGCCCGCGTGGAGCGGCTGTCAGCGGGGCTCGGCGCGGAAGGCGCCACGAAGAGCACGTCCGGAGCGCCGGGAGGTCGCTCCGGTCCCGCGAACTTTCGCGTCTGAGGTTCCGTCCGAGCCACGCGCGTCGGCCGCGGCACCACAGCGTCCGTTCGAAGCTCAGGCTGCGCCCGCGCACGCGGGTGCCCCCTCGCGTCCGATTGAGCCCCAGGGGGCGCCGACGCACGCGGGTGCGCCCTCGCGTCCGCTCGAAACCCACGGTGGCCACTCGGGTCCGCCCGAGCCCCAGGGGGTGCCCGTGCACGAAGGTGCGCCCTCGCGTCCGCTCGAGTCGCGGAGTGTGTCCACGCATGCGGGTGCGGCGCCACGCCCGTTCGAGACACAGGGTGATTCCGCGCGCACGGCGGCTCCTCCGCGCGCCGCGGAGCCACCCCCCAACGGAGGTTCCTCGCACGCGGGCGCCATTGTCCGGCCCTTCGACTCCACGGCGATTCCATCGCCGCCGGGGCGCTCGACGCCTCCCGACTCCCCTGCCGCATACGCGGGAGCGACCCCGCGCCCCTTTGGAGCTCAGGAGGCCCCCCACCCCAGCAGCACGCCGCGCTCCTTCGAGCCCGCTACGAACACGGCCCCCACGCACGCCAGCGTGGCACCGGGCGCCGCCGAAGCATCCAGGGAGGCTCCGCCCACGGTCGCGACACGCGCACCGGAGCCCTCCACGCCCGGTCGCGCTGGAATGATCCCCGCCACCCAGCACGCCGGTGCGCCGCCAGCCCCCACGCGCCCTCCGCCTGCCGCGTTGATGGAGGGGCTGTCTCCGGCGGCCGCCCGTCCCCTCTCCTTCCTGCGCAATGGCGGCGCGGGCAGCCCCGTTCCCCCCCCCGCCACCCTGCCTCCCGCGCCGGTGGTGATGGACGACCTGCCCCCATCCGCGGCACGTCCCCTCTCCTTCCTGCGCAACGGCGGCGGCGCGGCGCCCGCGATGGACGCCCCCCAGGCTCCGGGCATCGTCATGGACGACCTGCCCCCGTCCGCGGCGCGTCCCCTCTCCTTCCTGCGCAATGGCGGCGCCCAGGCTCCCACCGCCCCCATCCCCGGCCCTACGCCGGTGCCAACGAGTCCCGCCGAGCCCGGCCCCACCGTGCGCATCACCAACATGCGCCGGCCCGAGCCCGTGGGCCCGCCAGCGTCTCCCGCCTACGGCGACGAGCCCGTGGACGAGCGCATGTTCCCCGAGGAGGGCTCCGCCGAAGGTTGTGCCTCCGGCGAGTGCATCCCCGTCGCGGAACCCGCCGCCCCGGAACCCGAGCCTCCGGAACCCGAACCGCCCCCCGTGGCGGCCCCTGTGGCCTCTGGCCGCGACAACCCCAACCGCTCGCTGCCCGAGCGCTGGCGTGCCGCGGTGGAGAGCGTGAAGGCCACGTCCGTGCGCCACGGCACGGCGCTCGCCAACGGCCGCCTCCAGTCCATGAAGGCGGGCGAAATCATCCTGGGCTTCCCGCCCTCCGCCGCCTTCCACAAGGCCGCCGTCACGGCCTCCGGGGGCAAGGCCATCGTCGACGCGGCATTGGCCACGCACTTCGGCCGGGCGGTGAAGCTCACCATCCAGGACGTGGCGCAGACCCAGGACGCCGCCCTCCCGGGGGGCATGGGGCAGAGCCTGTCCGAACAGGACTCCCACAGCCGCGCCACCCACGAGAAGACCACCGAGGGAAAGGTGCGCGCCCACGCGTCCGTGCGAGCCATCCTCAAGATGCTGGGCGGCGAAATCGAGCACATCCAGGTCTACGAGCCCGAGCGGCCACCGGCCGGCCTCCCGGACGTCCCCACCGCTCCTGAGGACTGACAACGCCGCCGGGCCCCGCTAGGGTGCGCGGCGACGTCCCTGCTGCGAGCGGCGCCATGGCGGCCCGTGCTCCCACGACCGGGGACCGAGGAAGCCCATGCCCGGCATCGACCTGAACTACTTCATCCGGCAGGCGAACAAGCTCACCGAGAAGATCGAGGAGCGGAAGAAGCAGCTGGCGGAAGAGACCGTCGAGGCGAAGTCCGGCGAGGGCCTCGTGACGGTCGTCGCCAACTGCGTCCAGGAGATCCGCAGCATCAAGATCGACAAGAGCGCCATCGACCCCAACGACCCCGGGATGCTCGAGGACCTCATCACCGCCGCCGTGAACGCTGCCCTGGCGAACAGCCGTCAGCACATGAACAGCGAGCTGGCGAAGATCTCCGGCGGGGTGAAGATCCCCGGCATTAACTAAAGCCGGATGACCCCCGATCCGCTGAACCGCCTGGTCGCCCAGCTCGCGAAGCTGCCGGGCATCGGTGAGAAGACCGCCCAGCGCCTCGCCTTCCACATCCTGCGGGCGCCGGGCGAGTTCGCCGTCGACCTCTCGCTGGCCATCCGCGAGGTGAAGGAGAAGGTGCACCTGTGCGTGCGCTGCTTCTCCCTCACGGACTCGGAGCTGTGCGGCTTCTGCCGCGACAACCGCCGCGACGAGCGCGCGCTGTGCGTCGTGGAGACGTTCTCCGACCTGATGGCGCTGGAGCGCACCCGCGAATTCAAGGGCCGCTACCACGTGCTGCACGGCGTGCTGTCCCCGCTGGAAGGCGTGGGACCGGAGCAGCTGCGCATCAAGGAGCTGCTGGAGCGCCTCAACGACAGCCGGGTGGAGGAGATCATCCTCGCCACCAACCCGGACATCGAAGGCGAAGCCACCGCGCTCTACCTCACGCGCCTGCTCAAGCCGCTGGGCCTGCGGGTGACGCGCATCGCGCAGGGCCTGCCCATGGGAGGCGACCTGGAGTTCGCCGACCAGGCCACGCTCGCCAAGGCGCTGTCCGCCCGCCGCGACCTGTGACGGCGCACCGTCCCGCGCCGCCGCCAGCGGGACGGAGCCCCGCTACTGCGTCACCTTCCACGAGAACGGCATCAGCACGGTGACTTCCTGGTCGCGGTGCGCCGGGAAGCGCAGGCTCTGGGCCTGCGTCTCCAGGCAGCGGCCCACCGCCGTGGACGCCAGCGGCCCGCGCGTGCTCGCGCGCACCTTGCCCGAGGACACGATGGTGAGCTGCACCTGCACCTCACCCGCCGAGGACGGCAGGTCCGACTTGTAGCGCTCGAAGCAGCCCGTGATCTTCGAGCGGCCGTTCGACACCACGCGCTGGATGTCGTCGATGCCCAGCGACACGCGCTCCCGTGGCGCTGTCTTCGGCGCCGTCTTGCGGGTGTGCGGCTCCTCGGGGTCCTCCACCGCCGGGACCGCATCCGTCACGGCCGTTGCCACCGCGGGCCCTCCGGGTGAGGGCGGCAGGTCTCCCTGCGCGGCCCCCTGCGGCGGCTCCACGGGGGCCTGCACCTGAGTGCTCGGCGACGCGGTCGCGCCAACTGGTGGAGTCTGGGGGGCCACCGGCGTGGGCAGCGGCTGGACCTGAGGCTGCGGCGTGACGGTCGGCGCGGTCCCCGGTCGCGCGATGACGAACGCCGCGCCCACGAGCATCAGCCCCATGCCGCCCACGAGCCCCACGAGCCAGCGGCGGGACTCGGGCTTCGGCGGAGAGACGCTCTCCACGGCCACGGCCACCAGCGCGGGGGCCGGAGCAGGTGGCACGGGCACGGGAGCCCGCCCTTGGATGGTGAGCGCCTTCACGCCCGTGCTGCTCGGACGGGATGTCCCCTGACCATGGGGGTTGGTGCCCTGGGCGGTGGCGGGCGACGCCTGCGCCGCGGCCTCGGGATCCATCGGGCGCGCGGCTGACAGCGTGGCCAGCGTGGGGATGCGCGTCTTCTCCGTGACGCGCTCCTCGCCGAAGTGGTTGCGCAGGAACGACCCGAGCGCGGGCGCTCCCGCGGCGCCTCCCTCGAAGCCCGCGGCGAAGGCCTCCAGGTCGACCGCGAAGTCCTCCGCGGTCGCGTACCGATCCTGCGGCTTGAAGGCCATGGCCTTGAGGATGATGGCTTCCAGGCCCTCGGGCAGGTCCGCCCGCAGCGCGCGCGGCTTCTCGAACTCGCCGTGCAGCAGCGCGTTGAGCACCGCCAGGTCGTTCTCTCGCGAGAAGGGCCGCACGTGCGTGACGGCCTCGTAGAGGCTGACGCCCAGCGAGAACACGTCCGCGCGGTGGTCGACCTCCTTGCCCTGCGCCTGCTCCGGCGCCATGTAGATGTACTTGCCCTTCACCACGCCGGTGCGCGTCTGCACGAGGCGCGACTCGGCCTTGGCGATGCCGAAGTCCAACACCTTCACCTGGCCCTGGTACGTCACGTACAGGTTGGACGGCGACACGTCCCGGTGCACCACGTGCAGCGGCTGGCCCTGCTCGTTGGTGAAGGTGTGCGCGTAGTGCAGGCCCCGCGCCGCGTCGATGAGCACCCGCATCACCACCGGCAGTGGCACGTACTGGCGGCGGCGGCCCGCGAGCCTCAGCGTCGTTGAGAAGTCCTCGCCCGCGAGGTACTCCATGCAGATGTAATAGCAGCCCTCGGTGAAGCCCAGCTCGTGGATCTGCACGATGTGCGGGTGCGCCAGCTTCGCCGCGAGCCGCGCCTCGTCGCGGAACATCTCCACGAAGTCCGGGATGGCCGACAGCGCCGGCAGCATCCGTTTGAGCACCACGTTGCGCTCGAAGCCGTCCGCGCCCAGCAGCTTGGCGAGGAAGATCTCCGCCATGCCGCCCTCGGCCAGCTTGCGCACGAGGACATACTGTCCGTAGGGCTGGAGCATCGACGCGGCCGAGGCGCCGGCGGGATCCGGAATGGGAACTGTGGGCTGTGCCATCGCCTCAAGGCCCTCGCGGTTTCAGGGTGCGCACCGTGAGTACGTCCGGAGCACCGGGACGCGTCATCTTAAACACCAGCAGGGGGGGCATTCCCATGGGGGCCACCCACGTATCGAAGCGGTGCTTGCCGTCCAGGGGCACGGCCCGTCCGTTGATGGACAGGCGAGCATCCACCGGCGCCACGCCCGAGGCCCGCACCTTCTCCGTCGCGGCCCCTCCCTGGCGCGGGCTGTCCACCACCAGCCCCACCACCGAGTTGTCGTAGACGAGCTCCAGCTTGTTCATCCGTCCCCCCTTGAGGGCCGCCCCCGCTTGCGACAGCGGCGTGACGGACCACAGGTAGCTGCCCTCGCCCAGCGCCCCCGCCTCCAGCGCCGCGCGCGTCTCCGCCACCGTGCGCTGCGCCACGGGCGTCGTCAGCGAGCCCGCCTTGTACACCGCCACGCGATAGGTACTGGCCTGCGGTTCCGAGCCATAGGTGAACGTCACCGCGGGAGGCTTGTCCTGGTAGAAGATGGTCGTCTTCTCCGGGCCCTCGGGCACCACGTTGCGCACCCGCGCCAGCGCGCTCGTGGGTGACTCGGGGGCGAAGTGGACGCTGCCCGCGGCCACCTGCGAGCCGTCCTCCTTGCGCACCCGCCAGTACAACGTGCCTCGCGCCAGCGCCGACACGTTGACGGACGAGCGGTGCACCCGGCCCCACAGCACCCGGCGGGTGAAGGCCGCGTCCTGCGCCGCCTCCACCACGGTGTCGCCCTCGCCTTCCCACGTGAGCGCCACTTCCGCGAGGCCCCGGTGGAACACCTCCGTGCCGTTGCCCGGCCCCACCGCCACCGCCGCATCCTCCAGCGGAGCCACCTTCGCGTTGCCGTCACTGCCCACGGTGGCGCGCTCTCCCGCGCGCAGCGCCTGCCGCGTGTCGCCCCGGCGGAGCGTCACGTCGCCCGCTTGCGCCGTCACCTGCATGCCAGCGCCGGTGCGGCGGATCTCCAGCTTCGCCGCGCCGCCGCCCTCCAGCGTGAGCTCCGGCAGCACCACGCGGCTCGTGCGCCCCGCCGCGAGCTGCACCGCGAGCAGCCCCTGCAGCAGGTTGACGCGGGCTTCGTCCGTGGCGCCCTCCTGACCCGCGCCCTCCAGCACCGCCTCCGCGCCCGGGGACAACGTCAGCAGGGAGCCGCTGTCCTTGAGCGACAGCACGGCCTCGCCTCCCTTCGTGCGCACGCCGTCGCCGGAGGCCAACACCTCGCCCTCGCGGCGCACCTTGCGCCAGCGGCCCGTGCTCTTCGCCTTCACCTCCGCGTCGCCGGAGGTCGCACGCACCGTCACCGCGATGGGCGCGAGTTCCACGATGCGCGGGGCCGCGGGCACCACCTGCGCGCGCTCGCGGGTCAGGTCCACCGCGTCGCCTTCCGCCGCGCGCAGCGTGCGCCCGTCCTTGGAGACCAGCTCGATGGCGCCCAGCTTCACCTCCACCCGCGCGGAGTCCTCCGCCACCGCAACCTTCACCTCGGACGGCTCCGGCCCCACGCGCGTGAGGCCGAAGGGCGTGAGGATGTTCAACGTCACCTTGGAGCCCGCGACGCTCCCTCCGCCCGCCGGCACGCGCGACAGCACGATGCCGCGCTCCACCTTCATCACCACGCCCGTCGAATCCGAGCCCAGCGCGAACCGGCCCTCGCGGCTCACCTCCACCGTGCGTCCCCCCGGGAAGCGCACCACCGCGGAGCCCTGGTCGCCCGTCTCCACCGCGTCCCCCGCGAGCAGCGGCCCCTCCACCGCCGGCACCACCTTGCCCGCGCGCTCCAACCGCACGTCTCCGGACAGCCCCTCCAAGCGCGCGAGCGGGACGACGGCCCCCGCGTCCACCTCCACCACGGGAGGCGGCTTCGGCGCCTCCTCGCGTTCACACCCCGAACAGCCGGAGAGGAGGACGAGCAGCGACAACGCCAGGACGCGGACAGGACTCACTGAAACCTCGGCGACGGACGGACATCGCGGCGGAACCCTCGCGCGACTCACCGGCCCCTCGGGAACAAATCAACGTTGAGAATGGCCTGCTCGCCGTCGCGAACCGTGACCATCTTGGTCTGCGTCACGTGCCTGGGCGCGGAGAGGGTGATGCGGTACGTGCCGCCACGGACGCGCGCCGTGAAGCCGCCGCCCTTGTCCGTGCGCGTGCGCACCTTGGCCTGAGGGATGGTCACGGTCGCCACCAACGGCTGGCCGCTCCGGGCGCTGCGCACCTGGCCCACCAGCGTGGCCAGCTCGCCCTTGTGCTCCTGCGACAACACCACCACCAGCTCCGACGCCTGCCCCGCCACCACCACCGCGGCCTCCTCCGCCGCGCGGAAGCCCGGCGCCGACACCGCGATGACCACCGGCCCTGGCGCGAGCCCATCCAGCAGCACCACGCCCACCATGTCCGTGCGCAGTTGGATGGAGCCCGACACCACGCGCACATCCGGGAGCGGCGTGCCGCCCTTGCCCTGCACCACCTTCACCTTGAGCGAGCCCGTGGGCGGCGCCTTCTTGCGCAGGCGCAGTTGGAGGGTCGCGCTCGGCCCTTCGCCGCTGACGCTGGCGACCCCTGTCGCATCCTCGTAGCCCTCCACGCTGGCCTGGGCGGACTGCTCACCTTCGGGGAGCAGCGCCCGCAGCTGGCCTTGCGCGTCCGACACCAACTCCTCGCTCGTGCCCGGTGTCTTCATGGAGGGAACGCGCACGCGAGCCCCCGGAATCGGGGTGCCCGTCTCCGCGTCCACGATGTTCAGCACGACGAAGCCCTGGCGAGGGCCCTCGATGACCCGAGACGTCCGGGCGTCATCCCGCCACGCCACCTCCAGCGCCAGCCCCATCCTGCGCAGCCGCTGCTCGGAGCGCAGGCCGCTGCCCTCAAGCTCCATCGTGTCGTGGGCCTGCTGCACCTCCAGCATCAGGGTCCCCGTCCAACGCTCACGGCGCACCACCGGATGCAGCAGCGCCGCCCCGACGACATACCCGGACGACGACGCCTTCATCCCGCCCGCCGCGTGCGCGGAGAGCGTCAGCGGCAGCTCCCCGCGCGCCTCCAGTTGGAAGCCCGCAGGAAGCTCCACCAGCACCCGGCCCGCGACGAGCGCCGCGTGCCGCACGCCCCGCTGCAACACCGGCGCGGCGGTGAACCCACCGAACAGCGGCAGCTGCGCGAAGCCATACCCCGCGCCCAGCTCCAACCGCACCGGCCCCAGGCTCAGGCGCCCGCGCGGCCCCAGCGAACCGCGCGCCAGACTTCCGCCCGTCACGCGCGACGTCGCGTCCTTCAGCTCGAACGCCTCGCGCTGCAGATCCAACCCTCCGCCCAGGTACGTCCCCATCCAGCCCGTCAGCGTCAGCGCCGCGTCGTTCGGTGTCAGACCGTCGTAGGTGAGCCCGGGCCCTACATCCACCTGCTCACCCTGCCGGAACGAGAGGCCGTAGCGCAGGCGCAGCGAGGCGCGCTCGGGCTCGGGGGGCTCCGCGCGAGCGTCCCGGGTGGAAGCGAGCGCCAGGACGAGGAGCAGGAGGCGCGGGAGGATGTCGGAGAGGGGGCTCGGGCGGCGCAAGGCCCGGCGGAGTATAGAGAAGAGGGGCAGGTGTCCCAACCCGCGATGCCGTCATTCCTTCAAGAAGCGGCGCGGATCACGGCTGGCTTCTTGCTGGAGTGGAACTGCTTTGCTAAGCATGGCGACGGTCGGTAGCGCCTCGTCTAACCTCCGGGATTCACTCCAGAAACATCGGAGCGCCGCCGTGCGCGGGGCGAGCGAACGCTGAGGAGCGCATACGCCCATGGGCACGCAACTGGTGATGTACGAAGAGGAGTTCACCAAGATCAACGCCGTTTGCGACCGGCTCACCAAGGACGCGAACGCGAAGGTGGTCTTCCTCGTCGACAAGAACGGCCAGCTCATCTCCTCGGCCGGCCAGACGCAGAACATCGACACCACGTCGCTCGCGTCGCTGACGGCGGGCAACGTGGCCGCCATGGGCGGACTGGCGAAGCTCATCGGGGAGAATGAGTTCCCCAACCAGTTCCATGAAGGGGCGAAGGACAGCCTCTACATGACCATCGTGGGCAGCCGGGTGGTGCTGGTCGTCATCTTCGACAACCGCACGAGCCTGGGTCTGGTGCGCCTGCGCATCAAGAAGGCCAGCGACGAGCTGACGAAGATCTTCGAAAGCCTCGTGAAGAAGACCGACAGCCCCGGAGCCGGTTCGCCGTTCGCCGAGATCTCCGACGACGATATCGACAACCTCTTCAGCGAGTAACCCGGGAAGCCATGTCCTTCATCAATTACTCATCCCGCGAAATCAACTGCAAGATTGTCTATTACGGGCCGGGACTCTGCGGGAAGACGACCAACCTTCAGTACATCTACAACAAGACCGCGGCGGACACGAAGGGCAAGCTCATCTCCCTCTCCACGGAGACGGACCGCACGCTCTTCTTCGACTTCCTGCCGCTGTCGCTGGGTGAGATCCGCGGCTTCAAGACGCGCTTCCACCTCTACACGGTGCCCGGCCAGGTGTTCTACGACGCCAGCCGCAAGCTCATCCTCAAGGGCGTGGACGGCGTGGTGTTCGTCGCCGACAGCCAGATCGAGCGCATGGAGGCCAACATGGAATCGTTGGAGAACCTGCGCATCAACCTGGCCGAGCAGGGCTACGACCTGAACAAGATTCCGTACGTCGTGCAGTACAACAAGCGCGACCTGCCCAACGCGGTGACCGTGGAGGAGATGCGCAAGGCGCTCAATCCGCGGAACATCCCGGAGTACCAGGCCGTGGCGCCCACGGGCGTGGGCGTGTTCGACACGCTCAAGGCCGTGGCGAAGCTGGTCCTCACCGAGCTGCGCAAGGGCGGTTGAGCCCCGCCTGCTTCCCTGCCCGGCGGGCTGCCCCCCACCGGGCAGCCCCCGGCGAACGATGGTATGACCTCGTGCCGTCGGGCAGAGCCGCCTTCCGAGGTCGTACCGTGCGCGTCGCATCCGCCACCCTCCGTCTCCTCGCGCTCTTGAGCGCTGGCCTTCCCGGGCCGGTGTTCGCGCAAGGGACGTCCCCCGCCCCCACGGCGACGCCGCGCGCCACCGCCGCGCCAGCCACGCCCCCCGCAGCGCCAGCCGCGCCCGCCACCGGAGAGCAGACGGCGGACGAGGCCTTCAGCACGCGGGTGAAGACCCTGGAGGAGCAGGTCGTCGACCTGAAGGAGAAGATCTACCGCTCCAAGGCGCGCCTGCTGCTGCTCCAGGAGACGGTGATGGGCGGCGAGCTGTCCACCGGCGCGCGCGCGGTGCTGGTGCACAAGAACGAGATGGGCAACGCGTTCCAGCTGGAGTCCGTGGTGTACGCGCTGGACGGCGCGCCCATCTTCACCCAGGTGGACACGCAGGGAGACCTGAACCGGCACCAGTCGCTGGAGGTCTTCAACGGCCGCATCGTGCCGGGCCAGCACCAGCTCGCGGTGCGGCTGGTGTACCGGGGCAGCGGCTACGGCGTGTTCAGCTACCTGGAGGGCTACAAGTTCAAGGTGCAATCCAGTTACACCTTCAACGCGGAGTCCGGAAAGGTCACCACGGTGAACGTGGTGGGCGTGGAGAAGGGCGGCCTCACCACCGACCTGAAGGACCGGCCCGCGGTGCGCTACGACATCGAAGTGGCCAAGGACACGCGGACGCCCAAGCCGCCCGGCACCGCGGCGGAGGGGACTCCGGACGCGGCGGCCGTGCCCGCCTCCACCTCCAGCGAGCCGAAGTAGGGAGCGGGCGCCGTGACCGCGATGCTGCACGCCCTGGCCCTCGCGCTGACCCTCGGGGCCGCGCCCGCGCCGGCACCTCCGGCCCCCTCCCCTTCTCCTTCCCCGGCCGCCCTGCCGCCCATGCCGGCCTCGCTGAGCACGCGCGCTTCGGCGGTGGAGGCCGTGGAGGCGCAGCTGCGCGCGGCGGAGCAGTCCCTGCGCTTCGTGGAGACGCAGTTCACCGAACGCCCGGAGCCGAGCAGCGCCGACTCGCAGCTCAAGCGCTTCTCCGAAGGCGAGCTGTACTCGCTGCTGGGGGACTGGACCGCCGCGTCCGTCCTCTTCTACGACCTGGTGAGCGACCCGGAGTTCAAGGCGAGCCCCCGCTACCCGGAGGCGGTCTTCTATCTGGCGGACGCGCTCTACCAGCAGAAGAACGACATTGGCGCGCGGGTGTACCTGCGCGACGTGTTGTCGCTGCCCCTGTCTCCCCAGCGCTACAAGGAGGCCGTCAGCCGCTACCTCGCGGTCGCGGGGCGGCTCCAGCAGTTCGACGGCATCGACGCGTACGTGGAGCAGGCGCGGCGGCTGTCGGGCGGCGTGCTGGCCCCGGACATCGCCTACGTGCACGCGCGCGGCACGTTCAAGCGCGCGGACCTGTCGCCCGAGGAGCACCAGGAGCGCTCGCGCGCGCTGTTCGCCCCGCTGGCGCAGACGCCCGGCGCCTTCCGGGTGCAGGCCGTCTACCACCTGGGCGTGCTGAGCGTGCAGAGCGGGGACTACCCGGCCGCCATCGCGCAGTTCCAGCGCATCGTCGGCACCGGGCCGGACGCGGTGGTGTCCACGGGCCTTGCGGAAGCGGAGGCCCAGCGCTTCCGGGAGCTCGCGTACCTCTCGCTGGGCCGCCTGATGTACGAGACCGGCCGCTACGACGAGGCGCTGGACCACTACGGTCGCGTACCTCGCGAGAGCGAGCGCTTCCCGGAGACGCTGCTGGAAGTCGCCTGGACGTACGTGCGCAAGCAGGACTTCACGCAGGCGAAGAACGCCACGGACATCCTGCTGCTCGTGGCGCCGCGTTCGCAGCTCGCGCCCGAGGGACGCATCCTCCAGGGCCACCTGCTCCAGAAGCTGCGCCAGTACGACGAGGCGCTGGAGACCTACGACGGAGTGGCGCGCATGTTCACGCCCGCGCGCGACAAGGTGGACGCGCTCCTGCGTGTGAACCACGACCCCGTCGCGTACTTCGACAACCTGCTGGCGCGCAACGAGCGCTCCCTGGACGTGAGCACGCTCCTGCCCCCGCTGGCGCTCCAGTACGCGTCCACCCAGAAGGAGGTCGCCGACGCGGTGCGGATGGTGGGCGACCTGGACAGCGGACGTCAGGGCGCGGGCGAGGCGAAGGCCATCGCGGAGCGCATCCTGGAGGCGCTGGACGCGCGCGGGCTGGAGGCGTTCCCGGAGCTGCAGGAGGGCTACACCCGCGCGGAGGCCGTGGACACCGCGCTCACCGTGGTGGAGCAGGCCCTGGTGCAGGCGGAGGCGGCGCTGGTCGAAGAGAAGCTGACGCCCGCTGAGCGCGAGAAGCTGCTCGTGGCGCAGGGCGCGCGCGAGGCCCAGCGGCTGCGGTTCGCGTCGCTGCCCACCACCGGCAAGGAGCTGGACGCACGCCGCCAGCGCATGCAGGCGAAGGTGGACGCGGTGGACCGCGAGGCCTTCCGCGTGGGGTACGAACTGCAGAGCCTGCACGCCAACGCCGCCGCCATCCGCAAGTGGGTGGAGGACACGCGCGACGAGCGGCAGGCGGACCCCGCCGAGGAGCGCGAGTTCCTGGTGCAGCTCCAGGCGGAGATCGCCACCCTGCGCGACCTCCAGGCGGAGCTGGACCGCACCCGCGCGCGGCTCGCGAGCGAGCGCCAGTCCACGGACACGTCGCTGGAGGGCGAGGCCGCCATCCGCTCCCGCTACGCCGCCACGCTCCAGCAGGAGCACGCGGTGCTGCGCGCGGGGGAAGGCCGGCTGTCCGGTGAGGACACCCGCGTGCTGTTGCGCATGCACGCGGTGCGCTCGCGCACGGAGGCGCTGCGGGGCCGGGTGGCGGTGGCCCGGGTGGCGCTGCACTCCCGGTTGCAGCACCGCGTGAAGTCCATCCGCGACAAGGTGCGCGCGGAGCAGGCGCTGCTCCAGGGCTACGAGCAGGATGTGGCCGTCGCGACCGGGGATGCGCGAAACCTGGTGGGCCGCATCGCCTACGACAGCTTCCGGCGCGTGCGACAGCAGTTCTACGAGCTGGTGCTCAAGGCCGACACCGGCACGGTGGACGTGGCCTTCAGCCGCACGCAGGACAACGCGGCGAACATCCAGAAGGTCGCCAAGGAGAAGAGCGACGCCCTGCGCGCGCTGGAGTCCGAGTTCAAGGACGTCCTGTCGTCGGAAGGGGGGGACTGAAGGCCATGCGCCGCCCCGTCCTCGCCCTCCTCCTGGCCCTCGCGCCAGTGGCCGCCTCGCACGCCGCGAAGCCCCCCGCTTCGGCCCCGCAGACCTCTAAGCCCCAGGCCTCCGACAAGACCGCCCAGCCAGCAGCGAAACCCCGGACGCCGGACAAGGCTCCGCCCACCTCCCGCTACCTGGATGGCCTGGGCCACACGCCCGAGCAGGAGAAGCTGCTGCGCGACGTGAGCCGCGCGCTGGAGGCGTACGAGGCGGAGTCGCGCGACTTCCACCGCGAGGTGAAGCAGCTGGTGGAGCGGCGCTACACGCAGCGGCGCGCGGCCATCTCCAACGCCTACGAGAAGACGCTCACCGCGCTGGAGTCGCAGGAGCGCACGCAGCGGCTGGACGCCATCGCCCGCTTCGAGGACTTCCTGCGCCGCTACCCGGACGAGCCTCGCGCCACGCCGGACGTGATGTTCCGGCTGGCGGAGCTGTACTACGAGCGCTCGGCGGACGAGCACCAGCTGGCGCGCAAGGACTACGCGGAGCGCGTGCGCACGCTTTCCGACGAGGCGATGGCGGACCTGCCTCCGGAACCGGAGGTGGACTTCACGCCGTCCATCGGCCTGTACCGCGCGCTCCTCTCGCGCTTCCCGGACTACCGTCTCAACGACGGCTCGATGTACCTGCTGGCCTACTGCCTCAACGAGCAGCACAAGGACGAGGAGAGCCTCGCCACCTACCAGCAGCTCACCACGCGCTATCCGAACAGCCGCTTCACCACGGACGCGTGGACGCGCATCGGCGAGTACTGGTTCGAGGACGAGACCGACCCGGAGGCGCTGCGCAAGGCCGCCGACGCGTACACCGCCGCCACGCGCGACACGGAGCACCGCTTCTACGACAAGGCCCGCTACAAGCTCGCCTGGACGTACTACCGGATGGACTGGTTCGAGGAGTCCGTGGACAGCTTCCTGCTGCTCCTGGACCACTACCAGTCGCACCAGCAGTCCAGCAGCGCGGCGGACGAAGGCGACCTGCGCTCGGAGGCGCTCCAGTACATCGCGCTGTCGCTCGCCGACGACACCTGGGGCGGCGTGGCCCGGGCCCGGGAGCTCTTCGCCAGGCGGGGCGGCCGCCCCTACGAGAACGAAGTCTACCGGCGGCTGGGCAACGTCTACTTCGACCAGCTCCGCAACGCGGAGGCCATCGCCGCGTACCAGCAGGTGCTGACCCTCACCCCGCTGGCGCCGGACGCGCCGCGCCTCCAGCAGCGCATCGTGCAGGCCTATGAGCGCGACCGGCGCATGGACCTGTACGCGCTCGAGTCCGAGAAGCTGGCCAACAGCTACCTGCCCGGCGGCGCCTGGTACGAGAAGAACAAGGACGATCCGAACGCGCTGTCCCACGCGCAGACGCTCGCCGAGCAGAGCCTGTACTCCGCCGCCACCTACCAACATCAGCAGGCGCAGGCGTTCCAGAAGGAAGGCAAGGCCGAGCAGGCCCGGGCCACCTACACCTCCGCGGCCCACGCGTACGGCACGTACCTGGAGCGCTTCCCGCGCAGCAAGACCGCGTACGCGCTGCGCTTCTTCCACGCCGAGTGCCTCTTCAACTCGGACGCGTACGACGCGGCGGCGAAGGAATACGAGGCCGTGCGCGACTCCAACCAGGACAACACCTACCGCGACGTGTCCGCGCACAACGCGGTGCTCGCGTGGAAGGAACAGCTCGACCTGGACGTGAAGGCGGGACGCGTGCCGGCGCGCAAGCCGCTGCGCGCCAGCGAACGCCCCAAGGACCGCCCGCCCGCGCCCGTGGCCCTGGCGGAGACGGAGGCGCGGCTGGTGAAGGCCTCCGACAGCTACGTGGCGCTCCTGCCAAAGGCGGAGGCCGCGCCGGGTGTCGCCTACCAGGCCGCGGAGCTGTTCTACACGCACGACGACTTCGCCCAGGCCCGGCCCCGCTTCGAGCGCGTGGTGCGGGCCTATCCGCGCAACGCGGTGGCCGGCTACGCCACCAACCTCATCATCGAGTCCTTCCTCATCGACCAGGACTGGAAGAGCGTGGAGGAGGTCAGCGCGCGGCTCGCGAGCAACGCGCAGGTGGTGGACCCCGCGAGCGAGCAGTACCGCGACCTGATGAAGTTCAAGCTCGCCGGGCGCTTCAACCTGGCGGATCAGCTGGCGGCGCAGAAGCGCTATGATGAGGCGGCGAAGAAGTACCTCCAGTTGGTGGAGGAGGCGCCCCGCCACGAGTTCGCCGACAAGGCGCTCAACAACGCGGCCGTGGCGTATGAGGAGCTGCGCCGGTTCGACTCCGCGATGAAGCTGTACGAGCGCGTGTACCGCGACTACCCGAAGTCCCCGTGGGCGCACACCGCGCTGTTCCGGGTGGCCGTCAACGCGCAGAAGTCCTACGACTTCGACAAGGCCGTCACGAGCTACCAGAAGCTGGTGAAGGACTACCCGGCGGCGGAGGAGCGCGAGGCGGCGCTCTACAACGCGGCGGCGCTGCTCGAAGGCCAGCAGCGCTACGCGGAGGCCGCGGCCGCCTTCCAGCGCTGCGTGGAGCTGTACCCCCACGGCAAGAACGCGCCGGAGAACCAGTACCGCGCGGCCCGCATCCTGGAGAAGCAGGGCGACACGAAGGGCGAAATCAAGGCGCTGGAGGCGTTCGTCCGCAAGTTCGCGAGCAAGGCGGACCAGGTGGAGCTGGTGGTGGACGCGAAGCGGCGCATGGGCGACGCGTGGAAGAAGCGCGGCAACGCGAAGGAGGCCCAGCGCGCGTACGCCGCCGCGGCCGACGACTTCGACCGCCGCCGCCTGAAGCCAGACCTCCAGCTTCGCGCCGCCGAGGCCGCCGCCTACAGCCGCTTCCAGCTGGCGGAGGCGGAGTTCCAGCGCTTCGACGCGCTGAAGATCACCGGCTCCGGCAAGGCCCTGGAGAAGAGCTTCAACAAGAAGACGGACGCGGTGAAGACCGTGAACGACGCGTACGCGAAGGTGCTGCCGTACAAGCAACTGGAGTGGTCGCTGGCCGCGTTCTACCGGCGCGGCTACGCGCTGGAGCGCTTCGCCAGCACGCTCCTGGAGGTCCCCGTCCCGCCGGAGGTGAAGCGCCTGGGGGATGACGCCGTGCTGGCCTACCAGGACATGCTCACCCAGCGCACCGTGGCGCTGGAGGACCGCGCGGTGGAGATCTACGCCGCCGCGCTCAAGGAGGCCCGCACCCAGCGCGTCTCCAACGAGTGGACCCACCGCACGCTGGAGGCCCTCAACCGCTTCCGCCCCAAGGAGTACCCCGTCCTCAAGGAAGCCAAGGGCGCCATCGCGGTGGACGCCGTGTACCCGGACGGCCTGCTGGGCAGCCTCGCCAGCCCCACGCGCGCCAGCTCCGACGCGGGCCCCCGGCTGACGGAAGGGAGCACGCCATGAACGCCGGCGGCAGGTTCGCGCTCACCGGACTCATGTGCTGGCTGCTGTCCGCCTGCGCCTCCGGCCCCGCGACGCGCGAGGCCCCGAAGCTCGCCGGCCCCGAGGCCGCGCCCCCCACCGCCGTGAGCACGTCTCCCAAGCCGGACGCCGCCGCGAACAAGGCGCCGGTCGCGAAGTCCCTCTCCGGGCCGGAGCGGGACTTCACGCGCGCGGTGGAGGTCGCCCGGAGCGGCGAGCTGAGCCTCGCGGAGGTGGCGCTCAAGGCGCTCCTGGAGCGGTCTCCCAAGCTCGCTCCCGCGTGGACGAACCTGGGCATCGTGCAGGAGCGCCAGGGCCGCGTCGCCGACGCGGAGCGCTCCTACCGGCAGGCCCTGTCGCTGGAGCCAGACCAGGAGGCGGCGTGGGACTGCCTCGTGCGGCTCTCGGCGCGCACGGGCCGCGCGGCGCCGCTGGAGGCGGAGCTGCGCCAGGCGCTGACGAAGCAGGACTCGGTGGCACGGCGCACGGCGCTCGCGCTCACCTTGCTATTGCAGAAGAAGCACCCGGCCGCCGTCGCGGAGGCCCGCCGCGCGCTCCAGGGTGACGAACAACACGTGCCCGCCATGCAGGTGCTCGCGCAGGTGTACGCCCGCGAGGGCAAGTACGAGCTGGCCTCCATGGTGCTGGGCAACGCGCTCGCCATCCACGCGGAGGACGCGTCCACGCTCAACGCCCTGGGGCTCGTGCACCTGGGCCTCAAGGAGCGGCCCCAGGCCCTGGAGCGCTTCCGTCAGGCCATCGCGCTCCGGCCGGACTTCGCCGAGGCGCGCAACAACCTGGGCGCCCTGCTCAACGAGGGAGAGGACTACGCCGGCGCCCGCGTGGAGCTGGAGGCCTCGGTGAAGGCCGCGCCGGACTTCGCCTCCGCGCACCTCAACCTGGGCAACGCGTACCGCGGGGAAGGCGACTTCGCCCGCGCCCTGGCGGAGTACGAGCGCGTGCTCCAGCTCCAGCCCGACGCGAAGGACCCGTACTTCAACCTGGCCCTGCTCCACCTGGACCTGGAGCCCGCCGGCATGGACGCGCTGGAGCGCCTCCAGAAGGCCGTGGCCTTCCTGGGCCAGTACCAGGCGAAGGGCGGCACCGACGAGCGCACGGCCCAGTACCTCAAGGACGCGCAGAAGGGCATCGACCGGGAGACCCGCCGCCGCGAACGCGAGCGCAAGGAGGGACTGCGCAAGGCCGCCGAAACCGCCGCGAAGCCCCCCGCCGGACCGGCGAAGTCCCCCGAGGCAACACCGACCCCCGCACCGTCCCCAGGGCCCCCTGCCACGCGGCCGGGCGCCTCGGGTAAGGTCCCCTCCGACGTCCGGTAGACGCCTTCCACGCCCATGCGCCCCACCCTGCTCCTGCTGCTGCTTGTCGCCGCCCCTCCGTCCTGGGCGGAGGACCCCGCGTCCACGGCGAAGGCAGCGGAGGGCACGGCCCCCGCGACCCCGGCTCCAGCGACGAAGAAGCCGCGGAAGGCCATCCACCTGGAGGCCATCAAGGTGGAGGGGCGCATCCAGAAGCCGGAGGCCTTCTATTTCCTCGACCGCTCCAAGCCGAGCTTCGACGACCTGAACCGCACCGAGAGCTTCGTGCCCAAGGTGGTCCAGAGCGTGCAGCAGGACCCCTTCTAGCTCCATGTCCCTTCAAACCCGCCCCAAGCTGCTGCGCGTCGGCGTCATCCAGGACGGGCGCATCGTGGAGGAGCACCACCTGCTCCACGACTCCGTCACCATCGGCGAGGACGCGCGCAACACCATCGTCCTGCCCGCGGCGGAGCTGCGGCCCGCGCGCTTCAAGGTGCTGGAGAACCGCGGCCAGCAGTTCCACCTCATCATCGACGAGCACATGCAGGGCCGCGTCAACCTGGGCTCGTCGGACGTGGACTTCGACGCGCTGCGCACCCAGGGTCTGGCCACGCGCCGCGCGGACGACACCTACGACCTGCCCCTCCAGGAGAGCGCCCGCGGCAAGGTGGAGCTGCCGGACGCCACGCTCTTCTTCCACTTCATCCCCGCGCCCCCGGAAGGCGCGAGGCCCGCCCTGCCCCCTGAGCTGAAGGCCAGCCCCTGGCGCACGGTGGACCGGCTCTTCTTCGGCATCCTCCTGGCGATGCTCGCGCTCTATGTGCTGAGCGTCGGGTTCATCGTCGCCCAGCCCGCGCCGGTGGAAGCGGAGGTCGAGCTGGACCAGCTGGAAGACCGCTTCGTGCGCGCCATCATCCCGCCCCAGCCCGCGAAGAAGGACGAGCCCCGGGAGGCCACGGCCGCGAAGGAGAAGAAGCCGGACGAGGCGAAGGCCACGCCGAAGAAGACGGCCGCGGCGGCGACGGCCACGCCCGCCGCCAACCCGGAGGAGCGCCGCCGTCAGCTGGAGGACCGCGTGGCAGGCAGCGGCATCCTCAAGGTGCTGGGCGCCAAGGGCGGCGGGGGCGCCATCGAGAACCTGCTCGGCCAGGACGTGGGCGGCGCGAGTGTCGCCGAAGCCCTCTCGGGGGCGAAGGCCGGCGGGGGCGCGCTCGCGCTGGGCTCCGGCGGGAGCAACGCCATCGCCCATCCCCAGGGCGACACCGGGGGCAAGGTCGCGGCCATCGGCGCGCAGGTGACGCGCGGCGCGGGGGCCGTGGATACCGGTCCCAAGCAGGTCGTCAAGGTGCCCCAGGTCGCGGACGCGGTGCCAGAAGTGGACAGTTCGGAGGTCAGCCCCAAGGACCTGGCGCGCTTCATCCAGCGCATGAAGGCGTCCATCCAGCGCTGCTATGAGAAGGAGCTCAAGCGCGACCCCACCCTCAAGGGCCGGGTCATGGTCCGCTTCAACCTCAAGCCGGACGGCCGCGCAGGCAACATCGAGGTGGACGAATCCACCCTGCGGTCCGAGGGCGTCAGCAGTTGCATCGTCACCACCATCCGCGGCTGGAAGTTCCCTTTCCAACCCAGTGACGACGTCCCCGTCAGCTACCCGTTCATCTTCTCGCCAGGGGAATAGGCTCGACCGTCCGGACCTTCCTGGGGAGCCGGACCCACGGGGAGCACATGGAGAAGCTGGCCGTCATCGCCACATCCCCCCTCTTCGAGATGCTCGCCCCCGCGGAGCTGGCGCGGCTGGCGGAGCTGGCGCGGCTGTACCGCTACACGCACGGGGAGGTGGTCTTCGAGGAGGGCGACCTGGGCGACAGCCTCTTCGTCATCGTCCGGGGCCAGGTGGAGGTGGTGCGCCGGGGGACGGGCAACGGGGTGACGCCGCTCACGGTGCTGGGCCCTCCGGAGTTCTTCGGGGAGATGGGCCTCATCGACAAGGACCACCGCTCCGCCACCGTGCGGGCCCTGGGCGAGGTGGAGCTGCTCCAGCTCACCGCGCAGGATTTGCGCACCTTCCGGTTGGCTCACGCCGACGGCTTCACCTTCATCGTCGTGAACATCGCGCGGAGCCTGTCCGCCCGCCTGCGCGAGGCCAACGCCCGCCTCGCCCCACAGGACTGAGCGCGGGTGGAAACCCGGACTCCCGGGCGGTGGGGCATTGCGTTGACACCCCACCCCCTCGCTCCTACGCTCGACGGCGAAGGTGATAGGGGCCGGAAGGACTCGTGAGGCGCATGCGCACCCTTGGAATGCTCGCCGTGGTCGGGGGAATGCTCCTCCCCGCGATGGCGCTCGCGCAGACGCCCGCGCCGCCGGCCCGCACCTCCCCCGCGGCCCTGGACAAGGCCGGCGAAGTGCCGGACAGCCAGAAGCTGGAGCGCAGCACGCAGGCCCTGGGCGGCATGCGCGAGGCGCTGCGACAGGTGCTGGAGAAGGTGGAGGAGGCGCGGCGCACCAAGGACGTGGTGAAGCTCAACTGCGCCAACGAGAAGCTGACGCAGATCAAGGGCCTCCTGCGCATCTCCGAACAGGCGGACGTGGCCCTCCAGGAGGCCGTCAGCAAGAGCGAGGCGGCGCCCGGAGAGCATGAGTTCACCAAGGTGATGATCGCCCAGCAGAAGGTGGGGCAGCTGCGCTCGGAGGCCGAGGAGTGCATCGGCCAGCTCGCCTTCCGCACCGACGAGAACCTCTTCGTGGAGGTGGAGGAGCCCGACAACCTGCCCGGCGGAGACCCCACGCGTCCCGCCGCGCCGCCGGACCTGATCGTGCGGCCGCCCCCCGCGAGCCCCACCGACTGAGTGCCCGGCTTCCTTCCTGCTCTCACGGTCCCGGCCCCGGACCGTTTGTTCCGGTGGGGAAACCCGCGTGCTATGCCGACTGCCTTGCCTTCCGGATCGCTTCTGACACCGCCTCGGACACCATGACGCAGCCTGGGACATTCCGTCTTGCCCTCGGGGCCCTGGCGCTCGTGGCGCTGCTGCCCCTGACGGCGGCGGCGCAGTCCTTCGCGGGCGGGCGCGCGCCGGGCGGCAATGGCCTCAAGGTGGGCAACGGGCGGCTGCACCCGACGCTGGACCTGGAGACGCGCCTGGACAGCGGCGTGGGCTACTTCCGTCAGGCGGGCACGGGCCCCTTGTCGCCGGACCTGTCCGGGGAGCTGGCGCTGCACATCCGTCCCGGCCTGATGCTGGATGTGCCGTCCCCGAAGCTGGCCATCGCGCTGCGCGGCAACCTGGACTACGTGGCCTACACGGGCCTGCTGACGGCGGGCTCTGGCGCGGCGTCGCACCTGGAGGGCGCTGCGGACCTGGCGCTGCGGTTCAACCAGGAGAGCACGCTGTCCGTGGAGGTCGGCGACGAGCTGACGCGCTCGGACCGCACGCGCACGGTGGCGCTGGGCGCGGGCATCCTGAGCCTCTACAACGAGGCGCGCGCGCGGGCGCAGTGGAAGCCCGGCGGCGGCGCGCTGGAGGTGACGCCGGCGCTGTCGTACGCGATGGAGTTCTTCGAGCCCCTGGGCGGCATGGCCCCGGTGGGCTGCACCGCGACGGAGTGTGATCCGCTCGCCGCCAGCCAGTTCAACTACGGCAACCTGCGCGCGGGCGTGGAGGGCCGCTGGCGCTTCCTGCCGAAGACGGCCGTCATCGTGGACACGGGCGTGGGCTACCGCGGCTACTTCAACGACACCACCACGCCCAGCGCGCTGCTCCTGCATGCCATGGCGGGCGTCGCGGGGCTCGTGTCCCCGCGCATCACCCTGACGGCGAAGGCGGGCTGGAGCCAGAACCTGGGCGCGAGCGGCGGAGGCACCGTGGTAGCGCAGGCGGAGGGCACGTACCTGTGGGGCCCGTCGCTCACCGTGAAGGGCGGCTACCTGCGCGCCTTCGAGCCGGTGGCCTCCTACGGCACCTTCCGCGACGACCGCGTCTACGCGGAGGCCCGCTCGCTCATGGGCGGCCGGCTCGCGCTGCACGCCTCCGGCGGGCTGGACTTCCTCTCCTTCGCGGGCGGCCGGAGCGACACGCTGGTGACGCTGGACCTGGGGCCGGAGTACCAGCTGCGCCCGTGGCTGGTGGGCTCGCTGGGCTACACGCTGGGCACGCGCTCCTCCTCGCTGGGCGCCGCCGGCCTCAACTACACCCGCCACGAAGGCTACGCGCGGATGTCCGTGTCGTACTGAGGCCCGCGCCCATGCGTCCCTCGCGACTCATCCTTCCGGGACTCCTCGCGCTGGTGCTGGCGTGCCACGCGGACACGCGCCCGCCTCCGCCCGCGCCCACGCCCGCCGCCGCGACGGAGGCCGCGAAGACCTCCGGCGGCAACCTGGGGCCGGGGGACGTGGTGGAGGTGCGCGTCTTCCAGGAGCCCGAGCACTCCGGCACCTGGCGCGTGTCGCCGGAAGGCACCATCGACTATCCGCTGTGCGGCAAGGTGGCGCTTTCGGGCCGCACCGCGAGCGCCGCGGCGGACGCGCTGCGCGACTGCCTGGCGCGCTACCTGCGCCACCCGCAGGTGTCGGTGCTGGTGCGGGAGTACAACTCGCAGAAGATCTTCGTCTTCGGGGAGGTGCAGAAGCCCGGCACGTTCCCGGTGGATGGCGAGGTGTCCATCATCCAGGCCATCACCCTGGCGGGCGGCTTCACCAAGCTCGCGGCGAAGAACAACACGCTCGTCACGCGCGTGGTGAACGGGCAGGAGCGCAAGATTCGCGTGCCCGTGGAGGACATCGGCGTGGGCCGCGAGCGCAACTTCCTGCTCCAGGCCGGCGACATCGTCTTCGTGCCGGAGAGCTTCTTCTAGTCCCGCGACGTCCAGCCAATCTCCTCCAGGAACCGCTTCGCCTGGGCCATGAGCTTCGGCGCCAGGTGGGGTCCGCTCGCGAGCACGTCGCCCTTGAGCACGTCGAAGGGCCTCCCGTCGATGTGCACGATGACGCCGCCGGCCTCGGCCACCAGCAGGGCGCCCGCGGCGATGTCCCAGGGCTTGAGGCCGAACTCGAAGTAGCCGTCGAAGCGGCCCGCCGCGACGTACGCCAGGTCCAGCGCGGCGCTGCCGGTGCGGCGCATGCCCTGCGCCAGGAGGATGAGCTGGGTGAAGAGCCCCACGGGCAGGTCCGGGCGCTCGCGCACGTCGTAGGGGAAGCCCGTGCACAGGAGCGAGCGCTCCAGCGTGTCGGTGGGGCTGGCCTTCAGGGGCAGGCCATTGAGCGTGGCGCCCTCGCCCTTCGCGGCGGAGAAGAGCTCGTCGCGCATGGGGTCGTAGACGGCGCCCGCGACCGTGCCCTCCGGCCCCTCCACCGCCACGCTGACGCAGAAGTGCGGCACCTGGTGCGAGTAGTTGGTGGTGCCGTCCAGCGGATCCACGATCCACCGGAAGGTGTCCGAGCCCTGCGACGCGCCGCTCTCCTCCGCGAGGATGGCGTGGTGCGGGTGGCGTTGCCGGAGGAAGTCCAGCAGCGCGGCTTCGGAGGCCCGGTCCGCGTCGGTGACCAGGTCGATGCCGCCCTTGAACTCGATGGTGCGGTGCAGGGGGAAGCGCTCGCGGAGGATGCCGCCGGCCATCCGGGCGCCCTCCTCCGCGGTGAGGCGCAGCGCGGCCGGCGTTTCGGAGTCGTGGGCCATGGGTGCGTTCCCCTTCAGCGTGGTCAGGATGCGGGCTCGGCGAGCAGCTGCTCGATCTCCGTCTGGAACTGCTGGAGGAACTCCTCGGCGAAGCCTTCGTGCACGTGCCGCACGACACCCTTGCGGTCAATCAAGAAGGTGGTGGGCATCAGCCGCACCTTCAGCAGGCGCTCGGACACCAGCGCGTTGGCATCCAGGAGGATGGGCAGCTCCACCTTCGCCTCCTCCAGGAAGGGCGGGATGGCGCGCACGTCCTCGTCCACGTTGAGCGCGTACACCTTGAAGCCGCGCTTGCCGTACTCACGCTGGAGCTGCTCGTACATGGGCAGCGCGTCCTTGCAGGGCTCGCACCACGTGGCCCACACGTCCAGCAGGACGACCTGCCCCCGGTCGCTCTTCAGGTCGTACACGCTGTTGTCCGGGTAGTGCTTCACCTGGAAGGCGAGCGGCTGGCCCGGGCCCTTGCGCGACGACTCCGCGGACGAGGCGCTGGAGCCGCCCGCCGGGGACGAGTCCGTGAGCGGCGGCAGCGGCGAGGGAGACTTCGAGGCACAGCCGGTGGCCAGCAGCAGGGCTCCCAGCGAGGTGACGAACAGGCGGCGCATGGCTCAGGTCCCCTTCCCCGCCCGGGACTTCAGGGCGGCAAGCAGCTTGTCGATGAAGCCCCCGAAGGCGCCGTTGCTCATCACGAGCAGCACGTCGCCGGCCTTCGCTTCGGAGGAGACGCGGTCCACCAGCGTCTGCACGTCGGTGGCGCCGTCCGCGGCGATGCCCTGGGCCTGGAGCGCCTCAATCAGCTTGGGGACGTTGAGCTCCTCGCCCTCGGGCACCTTGTCGTGGCGCTCGGGCACCTTGAGGCTGGCGCGCGAGGCACCCGGGAAGGCGTGCGCGTAGTCCTCCTGGTGGATGTTGCGGCGGCTGGTGTTGGAGCGAGGCTCGAAGATGGCCCACAGGCGCCGGTCCGGGTAGCGGTGGCGGATGGCGGAGAGGGTCTCCCGCACGGCGGTGGGGTGGTGGGCGAAGTCGTCCACCACGAGCACGCCGTCCACGTCCCCGCGCACCTCCTGGCGGCGCTTCACGCCCTGGAAGGTGGAGAGGCCCTGCTGGATTTCGGCGAAGGTGAGGCCCAGGCCGCGCGCGGCGGCGATGACGCCCAGGGCGTTCTCCACGTTGTGCGCGCCGGACATCGGCAGCGTCACGGTGCCCAGGGACTGGCCGCGCTCCACCACGTCGAAGCGGGCGCCCTCCGGGCCGAAGGAGAGGTTCCGGGGCGTGTAGTCCGCGTCCGCGCCCTCCTTCGCCACGTAGGTGATGACCGGCGCGGTGCCGCCCCGAGCGATGCGCACGGCGTTGGGGTACGCGGCGCAGACGACGAGCTGGCCGTCCTGGGGCACCAGCCGCACGAACTTCTCGAACGTGGCCTCGTAGTGGGGCAGGTCGCGGAAGATGTCCGCGTGGTCGAACTCCACGCTGGTGAGGATGGCGGTGCGCGGGCGGTAGTGGAGGAACTTGGAGCCTTTGTCCCAGTAGGCGGTGTCGTACTCGTCGCCTTCGACGACGAAGTGGGGGCCCTTCCCGACGCGGTAGTTGCCCGCGTAGTTCTGGGTGACGCCGCCCACGAGGAAGGAGGGGTCCTTCCCGGCCGCCACCAGCACATGGGCCATGAGCGAGGACGTCGTGGTCTTGCCGTGCGTGCCGGCGACGACGACGGAGTGCGAGCGGTCCAGGAAGAGCGTGCCCAGGGCGGCGGGGAAGCTCATCTGCTGGAGGCCGCGCTCGCGGACGGCGGTGGCCTCCGGGTTCACGCGGCGGATGACGTTGCCGATGATGACCAGGTCCGGGTTCGCCGCGTCCAGGTTGGCGGGCGCGTACGGGGTGCGCACGGGGATGCCCCACGTCCGGAGCATGTCGCTCATGGGCGGGTAGACGTTCTCGTCGCTGCCGGTGACGTCGTAGCCGGCGGCCTTGAGCATGCCGGCGAAGGAGCCCATGCCGGTGCCGGCGACACCCACCAGGTGGATGCGGCGGACGGACTTCGGGTCGAGGGTGTCGAGGACGTTGCCGTTGTCGTCAGCCATGCGTTCCCCTAAGGGGCGGTGTGAAGGTCGAGCGCTTCCACGACGAGCTCGTGGAAGGCGGGGCGGAAGTCGCGGATGCGCAGGTCCTGACGGCCCTGGGCCACGCGGTTGGTGATGAGCGCGACGACGAGCGACCTGCGCAGGTCCACCCAGAGGCTGGTGCCGGTGAAGCCCAGGTGGCCCACCGCGCCGGGCGGCGTGTCGCCGATGAAGCGGCCCGCGCTGGAGTGGCCCTTCGACGGGGAGTCGAAGCCCATGGAGCGGGTGCTGCCCGCCACCAGCGGATCCGTGGCGAGCGCGCGGTGCCACAGGGGACCAGGAGCCAGCGCCGGATGCGTGCCCGCGCAGCCCTCGAGCACGGCCTGGCCGAAGCGGGCCACGTCCACGGCGGTGCCGAAGAGGCCCGCGTGGCCGGCGACGCCGTCCAGCACCCAGGCGTTGTCATCATCGACTTCCGCGGGCCGGGACGGCTGGGAGGGCACGTCCTTCCACAGCGACTCCTGGCCGGGCGCGGGCTCGCGAGGGCGCATGGCGCCGGTGGGCGCGGTGGCGCCGTCCGCGGGGAAGTCGGTGAGGCGGTGGAAGCGGGCCTGGAGGTCCAGCGGCTCCGCGACGTGGCGGGTGAAGAGCACGTCCAGCGGGGCGCCGCCGGCCCGGGCGAGGATGTCGCCCAGGAGGATGAAGCCCACGTCGCTGTACGCGGACCGCGTGCGCACGGGCGCCTCGAGCGGCGTGGCGGCGGCGGCGCGGAGGACCTCGTCGCGGGCCTGGGCGCGGACACTCGCGGGACAGGCGGCGTCGAGCAGCTCCGGGTGGGCCTTGAGGGCGTCGGAGAAGAACGGGACGAAGGGGGGCAGGCCGGAGCGGTGGTAGAGCAGGTCCGCGACGGTGACGCCCGCGTCGCCCGCGGGCGAGCCGGGGAAGAAGCGGGACACGAGCGTGTCGGGGCCCACCTTGCCGTCGGTCCACAGGCGCAGGAAGAGCGCGGTGGTGGAGAGGACCTTGGTGAGGGAGGCGAGGTCGAAGCGCGTGTCGCCCTTCACGTGACCGGCGACGCCGCCGAAGACCTGCATGCCCTTGTGGAGCACCACGGCCTGGGCGGAGGGGAAGATGCCCAGCTCCACGCCGTCATCGAGCACGGCCTGGAGGTTGGCGATGGGATGCGAGCTCATCCGGGGCTCACCGCGCCTTCGAGGAACGTGAGGCGCGCGGCGTCCGCGTCCAGGCGCACGTGGGTACCCAGGGCGACGGGGTAGTTGATGGGCCCGTGGCCGATGGGGAAGCCCGCGGCGCAGGGGATGTTGGCGTCCCGGGCCAGCTCGCGGAGCACGTCGGCGCTGGAGTACGGCGCATCCTTCTCCTCGCAGGCGGTGAAATCGCCCAGGACGATGCCGCGCACGCGGGAGAAGACGCCGGCCAGGCGCAGGTGGGTCCACATGCGGTCGATGCGGTAGGGGCGCTCGGTGACGTCCTCCAGGAGGAGCACGGCGCCATCGAGCGGCGGCATGTAGGGCGTGCCCAGGAGCCGGGAGAAGACGGACAGGTTGCCGCCCACGAGGACGCCCTCGGCGGTGCCAGGGACGTAGGTGGCGTTGCCGGACAGGGGCGGCGGCGCCTCCGGCGATTCGAGGAGGCGGAAGAAGGACTCGTGGATCTGGGGTGACTGGCGGCCCAGCTGGGTGAGGACGGGCGCGTGGAGGGAGACGCGGTGGAGCGCCTGGAGCGCGCAGTGGATGGACGTCAGGTCGGAGAAGCCGGTGAAGGCGAGAGGGCCGGCCTTGTCCAGGGGGAGCGCGGGGAGGAGGCGCGAGCTGCCATAGCCGCCCCGGGCGCAGAAGATGGCGCGGGCGGAGCGGTCGAGGAACGCGTGGGACAGCTCCTCCTGGCGGCGGGAGTCGTCTCCGGCGAGGTAGCGGTGCGAGGCGCCGATGTCGGGCCGGACCACGGGGGAGTAGCGCTCGGAGAGGAGCCGGAGGCCGGCCTCGAAGGGGGCCTGTTCGAAGGGGCCCGCGGGGGCGACCACGTGCACCGTGTCGCGGGGGCGGAGCGGAAGGGGCTTGAGCCAACGCACGCCGCGCTTCATAGCACCCGGGGCGGAGGCGACACGGTGATTCAGGGGGGCGGGAGGTCGAAGCGTTGAGTACCGCTGGCCGGCGGAACGAGGCTCCGTGGAGCGCTCGGCCGCCTGCCGGCCGTGAGCGTGGGCGCCCTACCCCGCCGCCCCGCGTTCGAGCACGGCGGCGAAGAAGCCATCCGTGCCGTGACGATGGGGCGTGACGAGGAGGAAGCCGTCCTGGACGCAGGCGGGCGGAAGCCATCCGGCGCCGGGCTGGACCCAGTGGAAGTCGGGCCGGGAGCGGAGGAAGTCCGCGACGACGTCCTGGTTCTCCGCGCGGTTGACGGTGCAGGTCGCGTAGACGACGCGGCCGCCGGGGCGCACGCAGGCGGCGGCGAGGGCCAGGATGTCACGCTGGGTGGAGGTGAACCGGGAGAGGGAGTCCGGGGTGAGCCGGAAGCGGAGATCCGGGCCCCGGCGGAGCGAGCCCAGCTCGGAGCAGGGCACGTCGGCGAGGACGCGGTCGGCGCCGAGGCCCGCGGAGGGCGGAGTCCGGAGCACCTGGACGCGGGTGAGTCCGGCGCGGGAGGCGCGTTGCTGGAGCCGGTCCAGCCGCTCCGCATCCGGGTCATAGGCCATGAGCCGGCCCGAGTTCTCCATGGAGGCCCCCAGTTGGAGCGTCTTGCCCCCTGCTCCGGCGCACAGGTCCAGCACCGTCTCGCCGGGCCGGGCCTCCACGAGGAGCCCGAGGAGCTGGCTGCCCTCGTCCTGGACCTCGAACAGGCCCTCGCGAAGGGATGGCAGGGCGTAGAGGTTCGGGCGGGGCCCATCGACATGGAGTGCGAGCGGACTCCAGGCGCCGGGACGGGTCGCGACGCCTTCGGAGGACAGGCGCGCGGCGAGGGCGTCCCGGGAGAGGCGGGCTGGGTTCACCCGGAGGGTGATGGGGCCTGGGACGTTGAGGTGGGCGCAGAAGGCTTCGGCCTCCGGGCCCAGTTCACGAGTGAGGTGGTCCGCGAGCCAGTCCGGCAGGGAGGCCCGGAGGGCCAGTGACGGCGGTGTGTCCGTGCGCAGCGGCACGGGAGCGTCCAGTCCGGCCCAGGCCGCGGCCTCCGGGGCGGGAACGCCCCCCAGTCCATGCAGGAGCGCGAAGAGGAGCTGGGAGGGCGAGGCGTCCGGCGCGTCCAGGAGGAACCCCAGCCGGCGGCGCCAGAGGCCGACGTTGAAGACGGCCTCCTTCAGGGCCCGGCGCCCGTCGCGGGTCAGGTCTCGGTGGGAGCGCAGGGTCCGGTCAAGGACGCGCTCGGCGGGGTCCCCCGAGAGGACCCGGCCAAGGGCATCGGACGCGATGGGAGCGAGTCCACGCAGGGCCGACCAGGGCTGCGAGGAAAGTCGGGAGATGGGATCGAACAGGACAGTTGACAGGGCAGGCTCGGTTCTCTAGAAATCGCGTCCGTCACGGCAGCACGCCGCCGCGACGGGACATATTCCCCGATAGCTCAGCTGGTAGAGCGGGTGACTGTTAATCACCATGTCCGTGGTTCGAGTCCACGTCGGGGAGCTACTTGAAGGGTCCTACCAACCGGTAGGGCCCTTTTTGTTTAACACGGGCCTCGCGATGACATCGCGGGGCCTTCGTGCTTAAGCCGCTGAATCCCAAGGGATTTTTCCTCGCGGTGCTGAAGAGGGCGCTCTCAGCTCTCTATCCCGCAGAGCGAGATGCCCCCTCTTCTCCGCCACCGACTGGGCTCTCTGGAGCGCTCTTTCACCCGCTTTGGGGAGAGAGAGGCCGAGAGCGGTTAACAGTTTTGTTAACCACCGCAGGCAGCCGACTCTGACAATCCAGGGCTTTCGATGTCGTACCTTCCAGGGTTGCTTCGCTTCCCTGTCTCCAGGACGACTCGGAGCCTTTCGGCGACGGATTGGCCCCTTGTGGCTGTTAACCGAGAGAGCGAAACGCGGCGGGCACTTACCGGGTGCTCGCGATTTCGCCGCGCGGCACAGGCGCTCCGAAACGGCTCTCAGACTGTCTCGGCCGCGCTTCTCGACCAGCCCAGCCCCCTTTTCCCCGCCTCTCTGCTCTTGCTCGCGCGGGCTGTAGCGGGTCCGAAGGGGAGCTTCTGGGCAGGGGAAGACAGCCCGAGGATGCGCCGACGTTGGCCCTCTCCTGTGCTGAGCCTTCCAGTGGCCCGCGCAGAAGTCCGCCGCGACCGGCCCACGACGGCCCCACTGATCTGCTTGGGCGGGGCTGCGCTGCCCCGCGAGGGGCAGCGCGTGAACGAGCACCAGCCGCGTGGACAGCAACAGCAGCCACGGCTCCCCCGAGAAGCCTCGCGCCAGGCGCGCCGCCCGAAGGTGCCAGGAACAAGTTCGCTGACCATGTCCTCTCAACCTTGAGACGCACGTTGCAAATGACCAGCCTAAGCTCCTGCCTTCGCTAGGGGTTGCCAACGGCCCCGGCTGAGGCAGAGACAGGCGGCGCGCCTAAATCGGCTGTTGTATTGGGAGCGCCGGCCACTAGGGTCCCGGCCTTTTTCTTCTCCACCAAGAGTTGCTGAAGCGCCTCGCCAAACTCTTTTCGCTTGGCGACCTGGTCTGACCCTCCTCGTTCCAGATAGACCTTGCTTACTTCTGCCAAGCAAACCTTCAACAGCGCATCGTCGAGCCTCTGTAGGTCCAAAGCAGCAACCACTTGCGCCTTGGGACTCGGGACACCGGCCAGATGAGCCACAACATACATGGCAAGATGAAACTTCACGTTATTGCGATGAAGCAGTGCCAACTCATTCGGATGCGCCCTCAAATAGGCCTCGGCGATCCGCATAACATTCACACAGACAAGAAAAACCGACAAGGGAAAGCTAGGATCGAAGACCCTCGCATAGTCAGCATTGCTCTTTAAAAGCGACGACGGCTTACCTCGCGAGTTGTGAGGATCTTGGACGACTATAGCCATCACTGCTTGTGCCAAGTACGGGATGCTGACAATCTTCTCCAGAGGCTTTCCTTCGTTCTTGTAGAAGTTCTTTCGCCTGTCGTAGTACAGCCCGCGCGAAAGAAAGTACTCCTCAATATCTCGCTGAACCTTGTCGGTAGCCCGAAGAGATGCCGACGGCATTTGGTTCTGACTGTTGGTTGCCTTGATTATTCGATCACGACCAGCGACGTCATTAGACACGAAGACACGGACGAGCACGTTACGGCTATCGCCTGCTTCGGCACGGCCCTTGAAAAAGCCATAAACCTCAGTCGACGTCTGAAGCCCATTCACGACCTGAGGATCCTGGACCGTCAGCACCTTTCCACCACTCAAAGCTACCTTTGACGCAAGAATCGTAATTCCATTGTTCAACCACCAGAAATCTTCGGATGGGGTGCCGAGGGAACTCCGGATCCCTTCGTTGACCTCTGTGCTCCCTTGATAGTCACGGACGTTCGCCTCGAAAAGGTGCCTCCGCAGCCGACCTGCATCATCCGTGATGAAATTGTAATAGCTCGAAAGGCGTACCAAGCAGAGAAACCCTTCCGAGCCAGCAGAAATGGGGTTCTCCGCAAGAGTAAGTCCGAAAGAAGTTGGAGCTGTCTTTCGAGCAAGCGCCAACAACCTGGATGCATTGACGAACTCCGTTGTGCATTCCACTCCAGACAGCGCATCTTGCACGGCTTGAACGATGCCGGCGGTCTTGCGTGAAACGTTGGGGTGGACCTGATCGCCGCGGGAGGCGTAGTAGAACGAGATCTTGAGAGTCGGGAACCGCGGCGCCAACTCAGTGTAGGTCGTCCTGAAGAGGTCGAACGCGGCTAACACCTCTTCATTGTATACGCTTCCCAGCGATTTGAGCGGACGGTCGAATCGAAGCGCGTCTTCCAGCGCAGCGCGAGCCTTGTTGAGAGGCTCCTCTTCGAACGAGGCGGTGGTCTTGGATTGGATGATGACCCACTCAAGCGCAATATTCTTCTTGAGTGCATCCAAGTCTGTGTCGTCTTGTACCAACTCCCCATTGGCAAAGAGGTAGATGGCGTCCAGACCACCATCTCCACCGCTGTCTGTGATGCCTCCGCTGAGCTCATCGTACGAAAGATCATATTCCTTGAGGATCTGCTCCGCCGCAAAGAGTTCGAAAAACTCCGAAGGCCCCAGCTCGGGAGCTAGATCCACTCGTCTCTTATTGAGAATCTCGTCCAGTAGTACCTGATCGTTATGGGCCATGCCGGGCTCCTTATATCGAAGCGATGATCGACGATCGAGGTTCATAACTCAAGATTAGCCAAGCAGTTTGTGCAAGCGCCTGAAGCGACTCGGTGCCGCTTGGCTGAATTCGTCTATACGGGGTACCGACCGACACCGGATGGCTGGTGTAGCCCTGTGCCTTCCCAAAATTCGGTCGCTGCGTCACGGGTGCGTCAAGGCCACATTGGGCAGTGCGTCAAGGTGAGTGAGCGAGGCGCCGACACAGCCATACCCAAGATGATTGGATACACCTCGGCCGACGCGGACTGCTTGGTGCATGTGGCCCCTCCCACAAAGTGGCGCTTCCTCACTTTGGACTGCGCGCCAGCCGACACGGCCTGGTGCACAAAGAGTTCCAGCTCCAAACCAGGGCCGTCACCGCTCCGCCTCGAGAAAGAACTGCGTGAGCGAGTAGTCCAGCAGCGACTGGCGGGACTGCATGTACCGGCGGGCACGGAGGAAGGGCAGCCAGACGCGCTTCCCAATGCGCACCTGGAACTCCTCCATCTTTGCCCGCAGTACCCACGTCCCGCCCAGTCGCTGCACCAGCACGTCTGCCAAGTAGGGGGAGCTACCCAAGTTTCGGTCCACTACGTCATGAGGGCGCCAAGGTCCCGGTAGGTTTCGCGTCACTACAAGGGCAAGAGGCGAGCACGAGGTCGTCATCGACTCGTTCTGCCTGCCGAGACGACGACTCCCTTCGATGAGGGAGCTCCCTCCAATGCCGGACTGTCGCGGACTAAAGGCGGCGTCAAGCGTCACGGCTCTTGCAGCTTTTGCGCGCCCTCCATGCTCGGCTCCCATTCATGATCGCTCGACCTCTTCTCGGAACACTGCCTCGAAGTGTAAGCTCCAAGACCGTACCAACTGGAGAGCGGCCTGAAGCACCAGACGAGGGGGGAGAGAATGTCCCAGCTATTGTACTCCGCAATCCTAGCACTGGCCCTCTCAACAAGTGCGTACGCACAAACCCCAGCCGAGGCAGAGCGACGCGAAAACCTGAGGATGTGCCTTGATGGCAGATACCCGAGCCTCTGCCACAAGGCCCTGCTGACGCAGTCGGAGCGCGCCCAGGTTGACGAGGCAGAGCGGCGCGAAAACCTGAGGATGTGCCTTGATGGCAGATACCCGAGCCTCTGCCACAAGGCCCTGCTGACGCAGTCGGAGCGCGCCCAGGTTGACGAGGCAGAGCGGCGCGAAAACCTGAGGATGTGCCTTGATGGCAGATACCCGAGCCTCTGCCACAAGGCCCTGCTGACGCAGTCGGAGCGCGCCCAGGTTGACGAGGCAGAGCGGCGCGAAAACCTGAGGATGTGCCTTGATGGCAGATACCCGAGCCTCTGCCACAAGGCCCTGCTGACGCAGTCGGAGCGCGCCCAGGTTGACGAGGCAGAGCGGCAAGCAAAGCTTACAAGTCCGAAGCCTCATCAGGACTCCCAGGGCAGCAATGGAAACAATCGCAGGGGAACATCGCGCAGCAACTATGGATATGGCAGCGGCGGATGCGGGAGCCGCGGCGGCCCCGGCTGGCGCAGACCGGATGGCAAGTGCGCCAGTTGGCGTGATTAGCGCGACGGTCTCCAGACACTGAGTCAGGAGCGCGTCAAGGCCGGATTCGGCAGCGCGTCAACGCGAGTGAGCGAGGCGCCGGTGAGGCCGTCGTCATGACAGGCACGGTCGAGAGGACGCCAGCAGACGAGGAGACCGCTGAGAAGACGCACTCTCGCCGGCTCCATGCATGAGTCCCCCATTACGCGAATACGGCACCGCAGGCTGCGCGCCAGGCGACACCGCTTGGCGCGCAAGGAGTGACAGCTCCAAGTCAGCCCCGGTGCCGCTCCGCCTCCTTGAAGAACTGGGTGAGCGAGTAGTCTAGCAGCGACTGGCGGGACTGCATGTACCGGCGGGCTCGGAGGAAGGGCAGCCAGACGCGATTGCCCACCCGCACCTGGGACTCCTCCAGCTTCTGCCGCGGCACCCATGTGCCCCCCAGCCGCCGCACCAGCACGCCGCCCAGGAAGGCCCCGAGAGCCGGAGCAGTGTGCTCGTCGATGAGGTCTCGCTCATACCGCTCCGGGAAGTTCTCCCGCCAGAAGTAGAAGTCGAGGTCAGTGAGGGACTCAGGTGTCGCTTCGAAGATGCTGGGCACTTTGGTATGCAGCGCAGCTACGAGGCTCTCGGCCAGGTCGCCGTAGTAGCTGCGGACGCGCTCTTGATTCTCCACATCTGCAGGAAGGCCGACCGGGAGCCACTCCTCCGGCTCCGGTGGCCGAAAGGCGTTGAACTCGGCGATCTTCCGTTGCCGCTCGCTGATGGCGAACTCGTCTGGCAGCCGCGAAAGGAAAGGCGCCACGTCGGGGTGAAAGCGCGGCTCGACGGGGACGAGTGCGGCGCTGCGCTCTTTCAGCGTGCGTAGCACCGTATCGAAGTCGAGGTCCGGCCGAAGGTGGACGTGGGCTCGGGCCTGGGCCACGCGAGCCTCCTCACTGGCGAAGTCGGCGGCGGAAGGCCGTAGCACCAGGAGGACGGAACCGTTGGGAAGTTCCTCCACGAGGTGAGCAGGCGTCGAGAGCATCCGTTCTCGGCCTACGGACTCCACCAGCTTCGGACCGAAGATGTTCAGCCAGCACACCTCGTAGACCTTGTCGAAGCCATCCCTACGAGACACCTCAGCTTCTCGGCCGAAATGGGGGAAGCCCGCCAACTCACGGTCCGCCATACTGTGGGCCGAAGCATACGGAGTCGGGTAGTGGATGGCCCACGTCCGGACCATTTCGATGAAGCTTCGGCACTCCTCTGTCTCAGAGAAGAGCGAGAGGGGCTTCACGTCGATCCATATTCGTAGCTTCGGGGCGAGAGGGGGGAATCGAAGACTGAGCGTCATATCCAACTCAGGCGAGTGCGCACGAAAGAGTCCAATGGACGTGCTGTTCTCGTCGCGACGTTCCTTCAGTGCCTCCCAAACAGCCTCACGAGAGAATCTTCGCCTGCGCTTTCCCCTAACAACATCTGGCATCCACTTACCAGAACAGGCGGCGAGGGCCTGAAGGAAGGGCTCCACCCCATGCTCGACTTCGGCCATCTGGTCGAAGGTTCCTTCGTATGAGAACAGGAAGTTGTCATCAACACTTGAGCCGTGAGCATCCAGCACTTTCATTGGACCATCACCTCCACCCCAATGACCTTTTCCTGTGCTTCGCTCATAGCTGCCTCCAACGTCTCTGCCTTCTTGGGCTTGAGTCCTCCACCCTCATATACGAGCCGGACTCTTTGGACCTGCGTGCTCTGTCGTATCCCTTTCCGCAGGATCTCCAGCTTCCCCCCGTAATACCTCAGCGCGTTCCGCGCATCCGTAGTCATCTGCGCGACGAGTGCATCATTATCCAGAAGCTCACTACTACGGCACCTACTCCTACGGCGGCCTCAAGAATCTGCTGCGCCAGGGCCTCGACTTGCTGCCGCTGCCCCT